>JBJKPP010000001.1:0-1917 GCA_046706145.1 Ignavibacteriaceae bacterium
TCCTTGCTTTGGAAGGGGCAATATGGCGGGACTTTACTTTTAGTGATCTCTTGCAGCCGTACTTGGTTCTGATCGTTTTTGGATTGGTGACATTTATTCTTGGTGCGCATTTGTTTCGGTGGACGGAGCAATCTTAGGTTCACCGGAAGGGTTCGAAGATGACCTTTTCTAATTGAAGTAACGATTGTTTCAATTCTCCCTACTATTTTTGCAAGATGGATTCAGTTTTGTTCCCAAAGTATCCAAAGCAGGAGTATATTCTCATACAATAATTAATGAATACAGGTATATTAACAATCATCCTAACAGTATTATTCATTTGAGATCTACCCCTTTTGAATATTCCTATTCGCCTTGATACTTCTTATTTTGTGACTGTCAGTTAGAATTATGAACAACATGGTTCGAGATAAAAAGGAAATAAAAACGAGTCCGTATGAGAAAAGCTGCAAATGAAATGTATAATTGCCTAACTTCTTTAATAAGTGAAGTCAAGCGCCCCTATATATCTTACGCAGGAGATTCTTTGAAGAAGTTAGGTGTAAGTCACTAAGTGTTTACCTAAAGATGCTAAAACTTATGCTCCATCCTGAACATATTTAAATTCATTTTTTAGAGATAATTCGGCTTTTGTAAGTTCCTTTCCGAGATAAGCAGCGTGACTCAGAAATGTTACCCATTTATTTTCAACTATTGTCCAGTAGATGCTTCTTGCATCTTTTCCTTCAATAATTCTAAGTAAAGTATTATCATAAGAATAATGTTCAACACTTATAATATTTTTCTCTGCTATTGGTAGAATTACAAAATATCCGGCTTTATCCATGACAATGTTTTTGGGTTCATTTGCCTGGACAACTTCTACTTCTCTCATAACTTCTTCTTGGCATCCATCGTCGCAGCTGGAACATCCGCAGCTTGTGTTTGCAACAGTTGTCTTTACTTCCTGTATTATCGGTAAGTGTTTTAACTTTTCAGTCTTAGGTATAGCTAATTGACCCAACTCTTTAATTTTATCAACAATAAGACTATCATCACAGCATCCAATCATATTAACTACTTTAACTTGATTTCTGAATGAATTGATTTCTTCAATAGAAACATTCCTTAACAAAGGCTTTTTTGCTGTAGAACCAATGACTCGCATTTTATTGTCAACTCCATTTTAACTTAGCTCTACAAATGTTTCTCCAGATTTGTGTCCTTTCGGCTCTGTACCAACAAGAAGTAAATATTTAATCGTGGGATTTGTAATTACATTTTTAATTACTTTATCAATTCCAATGTTTTCTGTTTCGGTTTTGCCTACAATGCAAAGTTCGTTCGGATGACTTTTAGCAAGTCTGTCTGCAAGTTTCGTATCACCAAGAGTAGAAACTGCAACAGGGCAGTAGTCACCTCCGCAAAAAGCATAATATTCGCCTGCTACATATGGCCATTTATCATCTTGAACTTCAAATGCGCAGGTCAATTGCGCAATAGCCTTTTCAGGAAAGGATTCATTAAAAAAATTAGTAGCAACGGCAGGATAGCAATGAGAACATCCGAGACAAGAATATTTGATGGGAATCATTTTTTTCCCCCAGTTTTCTACTTCCTTGGGGTTTTCGGATTTTAAAATCTCTAACGTTTCTTTCATACATCCACATTGCTGGCATTTTTTAAGATTAATTCCTTCTTCCATTTCGGCTTTAATATCATTTAGCAATTCAATCTTATTACTTTTTGCATTTTCTAATTTCATAATGATTTTCCTTTCCGTTTTTTCCTTGCTTATTCCATTTCCATTTGGAGAACAACAAATGTCGTCACATGAACATGCTTTTTCCTTATCATTTTTATTAATCCAGAAAAATCCGAGTATCACTGAAGCTGTAGTTAAACCGGCTGTTAGTGGTTTTGCAAATCCAATCGTTG
>JBJKPP010000002.1:0-7031 GCA_046706145.1 Ignavibacteriaceae bacterium
TTTACGAACATAGACTCTCTGAATACCATGAAAGTTTTCTCAGAGTATGAATTTTCATTGGTAGATGGTGCAGCGGGACAAAAAGTATTTACTCAATTTATTCCTCCTTTTGCTACCGGTTTTGGAATAGAAGGCAAAAATTATAATGTGACCTATAAATATACATTTTACGGTGAGATTATAAGCAGTAATGCCAAGGAGAAACAAGGCAGAACCCAGATTTGGAATTATAGCCTTGCCGAGATTGGCCGTGGAAAAACAATAAATGTCACCTTCAAGCCATTTAGATTAAGGGAAACCCCACCCTGGATTTATTATGTTGCGGGATTCGTTTTTATAGTGGTTATTTTCTTCCTTTTTAGAAGAAAAAAGTGAGTAAAATTAGGCCTTTTGCTGCAATATCAATAAGGCATTTTGTTGACTTCAGAAAGCGTTTTATTTATATTTATCGTCTATTTTTTAAAATAATTATTTGAAGAAATTTAGATTTGGCTATGTCCGCAAACGGCTTTAAGATTTTTTCCGGAAGTTCCAATTTGGCACTTGCTGAAAAAATCGCAAACAAACTTGATAAGCCGTTAGGAGAAGTTGAGTTAAAGCGATTCAGTGACGGTGAGATTTGGGTCAAGTATATGGAGAACATCCGCGGTTCTGAAGTCTTTATCATTCAGTCAACCAACCCTCCAAGTGATAATCTTTTAGAGCTTCTGATAATGTTAGATGCTGCCAAACGCGCATCTGCAAGAAGAATCACGGCGGTAATTCCATATTTTGGATATTCAAGGCAGGACAGAAAGGATCAACCGAGAGTTTCAATTACAGCAAAGTTGATTGCCAATTTAATCACTGTTGCCGGCGCCGATAGGATAATGACAATGGACTTACATGCGGCGCAAATTCAGGGCTTCTTTGATATACCTTTTGACCATCTTTATGGCTCCACTATATTTGTAAATTTATTTAGTGAGCTAAAAGATAATCTAGTTGTAGTCTCTCCTGATGTTGGTGGAATAAAATGGGCAAGGTCCTATGCAAAGAGATTACATGCAAATTTAGTTGTTGTTGATAAAAGACGCCCAAAGCAAAATACAGCTGAGGTTGTTAATATAATAGGTGAAGTTGAAGGGAAAGATGTTCTGCTGGTCGATGATTTGATAGACACCGGAGGTACTTTTGTTAGTGCCATAAATGCATTAAAAGAAAAGGGTGCACAAAATATTTATGGCGCAGCAACTCATCCTTTATTCTCCGGCCCGGCATTGGAAAGAATTAAGAATTCACAAATTAATAAAATATTTGTTTCTGATACGATAGCTTTAAGAGAAGATAAAAAAAATGAGAAGATATCTGTTGTGACTGTTTCAGAAATATTTGCCGAGGCAATACGGAGAACTTATAATAATGAATCAATTAGTTCACTATTTGATATTGATAAGGGTTAATTAAGAAACGGAGAGGTCATGGATATAGTAAAAATATCTGCGGATTTAAGAAATGTTAAAGATAAAAATGAGAAAAAGCTATTAAGGAAGGACGGTAAAATTCCTGGAGTTTTTTATATGAGAGGCCATGAGACCGTACCTATTAGTGTTTCCGAAAAAATCTTGAATCCTTTAGTTTATACGGGTGAGACACATTTAATTTCACTTTCGGTGAAGGGCCAGGAAGAGACTGAATGCATATTGAAAGACGTTCAATTTGATCCTGTTACTGATGGTGTTGTACATTTTGATTTGATTGGTCTAAATAAAGACGAAACTATCGAAATTGAAGTTCCTGTTCAGCTTCATGGTTCTGCAGCAGGTTTGAAAGAAGGAGGGATAGTTCAGCATATTCTTCACAAGCTTGAAGTTGAATGTTTGCCGAAAGATATCCCACAGCATATAGATGTAGATGTTACAGAGTTGAAGATTGGCGATGCTATTCACATCGGTGATCTGAATGTTGAGAACATAAAATTTCTTAATTCAAAAGATTCTGTTGTTGTTCAGGTTACACATCCAAAGGCTGAACAAGAACCTGTAGCAGCAGTTGAAGGTGAAGAAGGACCTGAGGAGCCGGAAGTAATTGCTCGCGGTAAGGGTGAGGAAGAAGAAAAAGAAACAGAAGAGTGAAACTGATCTTTGGTATTGGCAACCCCGGGAGCCGGTACAAAAACAACAGGCACAATGTAGGGTTCATGTTTTTAGATAATCTTTCCGGGAAATATTCACTTAGCTTTTATCCTTCGAAATCTGATTATTATTATGCTAGGGGAGAATTAAGCGGGAAGGAATTTGCTCTAATAAAACCCACTACCTTTGTTAATGAAAGTGGTCTTGCTGTTAAACAGGCAATTGAGTTCTTTAAAGTTGAAGTTGAAGATATTCTTGTTGTAGTGGATGACATTAATTTAAGTGTTGCATTTTTTCGGGTTAGATCATCAGGCGGGGATGGCGGGCACAATGGCTTAAGTTCAATTATTTACAATCTCAACTCAGAACAGTTTCCCAGGATTAGAATTGGCATAGGTGATGAGTTTGAGAAAGGGCAGATGGCCGGTTATGTACTGTCAAATTTTAGCAAAGATGAAATTAAATTGTTGAATAAAACTTATGATGATTGTTCCTTGCTTGTTGAAGGATTTGTTAAAGGGGGCATAAAAGCGATGTTGGATGTAAACAGTGCTATCAGGTAATCAAAAGAGTAAGAAAAAAGTTTTGTTTTACTTATTATAACCTTTAAGTAAGGAATTAATATTTCTTGTTATTGCTTCATTAATTAAGTAAATTTATCAGCTTAAAATTACTTTTTCCCGGCTCTCATAATCGGTATGAGGGCCAAAACAATGACCATCGGGAGAAAATGGATGAAAAATAATTTCTATGAGACTGCTGTAATCATTAATGCTACTTTAGATGATGAGCAGATAGCACAGGTTGTCTCCAGAATTAAAGACTACGTTACCAGTAATGGCGGCATTATTCAAGACGTAGAAGATTGGGGGAGAAGAAGATTAGCCTACATGGTTAATAAAAATAAGATTGGTTACTATATTTTTATAAGATTTAACGGCCCCTCTAATGTAATCTCCAAGTTAGAAAGAAACTATAAACTGGACGAGCATGTCTTAAGATTTCTAACAATTAAACTGGACAAGTACGCTCTAGAGTATTTTGAAAAACAAAGAAGCACCTCTCAAGAACCTTCAGATAATAGCGTTAAGGAAAATTCAGAGTCTGAAGCAGAGTCAAAAGAGAATGACTATTAACAAAACAACAAGATAAGTATGGAGGAAATATCATGGCTGAATTGAAAATGCCGGAAATTAATTATGTTATAGTTGCCGGAAACCTAACAAAGGATCCCGTATTTAGGCAAACTACCAACAACACTCCGGTCGTTAATTTTTCTATTGCATCCAATAGAAAATATAAAGACAGCTCAAATCAATGGCAGGAAGATGTTTGTTATGTTGGAATTGTTGCTTGGAATAAACTTGCTGAGAGTTGCCGGGACAGATTGAAAAAAGGCTCTGCTGTACTTGTTGATGGCGAACTTCAGAGCAGGAACTTCAAAACTGATGATGGGCACAACAGAAGTATTGTTGAAATTAAAGCAAGGCGTATTCAATTCTTGAATAAGAAATTAAGATCATCCGAAGAAGAAACTGCAGATGATAGCGATACAGATAGTGTCTCTGAAGATGATAATGGATATACCGATGATTCATTTGATAAATTTTTGTCTAACGAAGAATCTGATTTATTAAAATAAACGGTGAATAATGAAAAGGGAAATTAGAACAAAAAAAATATGCAGGTTTACCCAGAATAACGTCAAATATATTGATTATAAAGACGTTAAGCTTTTGCAGCGTTATGTTAATGACCAGGGGAAAATTATTCCTAAAAGAATCACTGGTACTGCTGCAAAGTATCAAAGAGAATTGTCTGTGGCCATAAAAAGGGCCCGTCAGATGGCGCTATTACCTTATGTCGCTGATAATTTAAGATAATAGGAAAATAATATGAAAGTAATATTACGACAAAGTTATAACGAACTGGGGCAGGTTGGTGATGTTGTTGAGGTAAAAGAAGGCTTTGCTAGAAACTTTTTAATTCCCAGAAAAATTGCGTATGTTGCCTTAAATGGAAATATTAAAGCTCTTGAAGAAGAGAAAAAGAATTTGGCAAAGAAAAGGGCACAGGAATTAACCTCGGCCGAAACTCTTGCTGCCGATTTAGAAAAAGTATCTATTACCATCCCGGTTCAGGTGGGAGAAGAAGATAAGATTTTTGGTTCTGTTACAAACCAGATGATAGCCGATGCTCTCAAAGAAAAAGGATATGATATTGACAGAAGGAAGATTGAGATAGAAGAACCCATTAAAGCTTTGGGAATTTACGGAATAGATATAAAGCTTCACCCAAGCGTTACAGCGAAAATTAAAGTCTGGGTTGTTAGGGAGTAGCAGAAGTAAATAATTTTTTAGCAAAAAAAGGAAAGCTGTTTGGCTTTCCTTTTTTGTTTATAATCTTGAAATTAGTGGAGTTGTTATCTTACTTTTATCTTTTTTTCGTTAATTAATTTTGCGATTTCTGCAGTACCATTTTTTGAAATGCTTTTTATTGACTTGGCAGAGATTTTCAATGTGACGAATCTGTTCAGTTCCTGAACCCAAATTCTCTTTTTCTGTAAATTCGGTAAAAACCTTCTCTTTGATCTATTGTGAGCATGCGATACGTTGTTCCCGCTCATGGGGCTTATACCACTGACTTGACATTTTCTTGACATTGAAAGCTCCTTATAACTCAAAAATTATGAACTTTAAATATAGTTAAATTTACATTATAAATTCAATTTATGTTCTTCAAAAAAGTCCTGATTTTCCCTTAAATTCGTTCCAAATTATAAGATTTTACTTGAACCACTATGGATTCTGTTCTGCTTCTCATATTCAAATATCGCTATCTGGGATTATTCGTTTCTTTAATGTTCGGCATAATTGGTCTTCCGATTCCAGATGAGACAATTTTAACATTTTCCGGCTATTTAATTCATAAAGGAGATTTAAGTTTTCTACCTACATTTTTGGTTACTTATCTAGGTAGCATTTTAGGCATTACTTTGAGCTACATCTTAGGCAGAACTGCGGGTTTATACGTAGTACGGAAGTATGGCAAATATTTGCATATTACAGAATCAAGACTTGAAAAAGCACACGAATGGTTCGAGAAAATCGGAAGGTGGAGTTTAAGCGTTGGTTATTTTATTCCCGGGGTAAGACATATTACGGCAATTATCGCCGGTTCCTCAGAACTCAAATATTATGAGTTTGCTATTTTTGCTTATTCTGGTGGATTAGTTTGGACATTGACTTTTCTTCTAACTGGATATTATGTTGGGGTTGGCTGGGAAAAATACGTACACGTAGTTCATACGCATGCACTTTTGTTGATTGCAGCAATTTTGATAATATTATCTGTAGCATATTTGATACGATTTTTGTATATAAAAAGAAAAATTAAGAAATAAATAATTAAAGTAAAATAATTGTAAAGTTTGACAGATTAATTTTTGACAACTATTTTATTAGTAAAACATTAAATTGTTGTAATAGCTTGCCAATTAATTCCTTACATATTATCGTTTGCTAAATTTATTTTAAGGAGTAAATATGGAATATTATGAGCTTCATCCCCAAAATCCACAAAAAAGATATATCACCAAAGCCGTTGAGATTTTACGAGAAGGCGGCGTTGTAATTTATCCTACTGATACTGTTTATGGAATAGGTTGCGACATTTTTAATAAAGATGCATTAGCAAGAATTTTTTCTATAAAAAATGATATCAGTACAAAACTTTTCAGCTTTGTCTGTTCTGATTTGAAAGATATAGCGAAATACGCAAGAGTTTCTGATTATGCATATCGTTCAATGAAACATCTTCTGCCTGGCCCCTACACTTTTATTTTACCGGCTGTCAAGATTGTGCCAAAGAAATTGTGGTCAAAAAGAAAAACCGTTGGCATCAGAGTACCTAATAATGAAGTAACTCTGGAATTGGTTAGAGAATTGGGACATCCGATAATAAGTACAAGTACTACAAATAGGAAAGGGGAAATACTTTACGATCCTTTTGAAATCAAGAATATTTTTAATTCGCAAGTCGATTTGATGCTTTCCACAGGTATTTTGGCCAATGACCCTTCTAGTGTTATTGATTTAAGTGAAGAAGCACCGGAAATACTTAGAGTGGGTGCAGGAGACGTGAGTTTGTTTACATCTTAAAAATATATTCTGATGAACTCTAAATATTTCTGAAAACTTGTGTAGATGAAGCCTGATTAATTGGTGTCAGAATTATTTCATTAATATTTACATGAGCAGGACGAGTTGTACAGAATAGAATTGCATCTGCTATATCTTCTGCGGTTAAAGGTTTAAATCCGTCATAAACTTTTTTAGCTTTCGATTTATCTCCGTGAAATCTTACATGACTGAATTCTGTTTTTACCATGCCGGGGTCAACTGTACTGACTTTTATATTTTTATCAAGTACATCTAGTCTAATTGATTGAGTTAACCCATTAACTGCATATTTGGTGGCGCAGTAAACATTTCCGTTTTTGTAAACCTCGTGCCCTGCTACTGAACCGATGTTGATGATATGTCCTCTTTTCCTTTTGACCATTAGCGGTAAAACTTCCTTTGATACATAGAGCAATCCTTTGATGTTAGTGTCAATCATTTCTTCCCAATCTTGAATATCTCCCTCATACAAATTGGCAAAACCTCTTGCTAAACCTGCGTTGTTTAATAATATGTCTATATTTTTAAAATTAGCAGGCAGATTATTAATTACATCTTTTACTTGACTTTGTATTCTAACATCCAGCTTAACAGGTAAAGTTTTTATCTTAAATTTTTTACTTAAGCTGGCTGCAAGAATAGATACCCTATTTAGTCTTCTTGCCGCAAGAATTAGGTTAGCGCCTTCCTCGGCAAATTTCACGGCCGCAGCTTTCCCTATGCCCGAACTTGCTCC
>JBJKPP010000003.1:0-2512 GCA_046706145.1 Ignavibacteriaceae bacterium
ATTTATATATTTGTTTTTGAAATTATGAAAAAGAGTACTGGTACATATTATAATTCCGAAATTAACCGCAATTGGTGGTGGTTAAGTTCTATTAATATGTCCCAGTGACCTTCGAGAAATAGTAACTTTTAACTAACCCTTCTCAGTCATCTGGGAAGGGTTTTTTGTTTATAAACCGGAGATTCACAAGTATGAATTTCGAAAAATTCAAAGAATTATCTAAAACTTATAACCTAATTCCTGTCTATGAGGTTATAACCGCAGATTTGCTGACACCCGTGCTCGCTTATCTTAAAATTAGGCAAAAAGGAAAGCAGAATTTTCTGCTGGAATCAGTTGAAGGCTCAACTTATATGGCGCGTTATTCTTTTATTGGTCAGAATCCGGTTAAGATTTTCCAAAATAACCAGTTCGATATATCTTTCCGAAAAAACGGAACAACTGAAACCATAAATAAATCAATCTTCGAGTTTATAAGAGAAGAATTAAAAAAATATAAACAGCCAAAACTCGAAGAACTTCCGGATTTTACTGGCGGAATTGTCGGCTTTCTTGGCTATGAAAATATTGCCCTAATTGAAAGAATTATAAAATTGAAGGCAAAGAACTTTGGTAACCCCGACTCAATCTTCGGACTTTATAATACAGTTCTTGCATTTGACCATTACAAACATCAGATAATTCTAATTTCAAATGTTGATGTAAATGAATTTCCTTCACTCGAAGAAGCCTACAACTCTGCAAAAGAAAATATTAGAGAACTGAGAGAAAATTTGAAAAAACCTGTTGAGTATTCGTCCGACTTTTCTCTTGAAGGTGAATTAAAAGAATATTTCGAAACGGAAGATTATTGTAAAAAAGTAGAAGCAAGTAAAACTAACATAATTGAAGGCGATATTTTTCAGATTGTTTTATCTCAGCGTTTTTCCTCCCAATATAAAGGGGATGCTTTAAATGTTTACAGGGCATTAAGAACCATAAATCCATCTCCTTACATGTATTATCTTGAATTTGAAAATGATTTTAAGATAATTGGAACCTCTCCAGAAGATTTGTTAAAAGTAAAAAACAGAAAAGCCCAAATTCTTCCAATTGCCGGTACCCGCAGACGCGGCAAAAATCCCAAAGAAGACAATAAGCTTGAAGAAGAGCTTAAAAACGACCCGAAAGAAATTGCTGAACACACAATGTTAGTTGACCTCGCAAGGAATGATTTAGGAAGAGTCTGCAAATACGGAAGTGTAAATTTAACTGAAAAAATGAAAATACACCGCTACTCTCACGTCATGCATATGGTTTCAAGAGTAGAAGGTACACTTTCAGATGACAAAGATTCAATAGATGCTTTAACAGCAAGCTTCCCTGCCGGCACAGTTTCCGGTTCTCCTAAAATCAGAGCTGTACAATTAATTGATGAATACGAAACCGATGCCCGAAATGTTTATGCGGGTGCGGTCGGGTATTTTGATTTTTCTGGAAATCTCGATATGTGCATCGCCATTAGAACATTGTTTTCAAAAGGAAACACAATTTACTGGCAAGCCGGAGCTGGACTTGTTGCAGATAGTATTCCAAAACTAGAAGCAAAAGAAATTAGAAATAAATCCGCCGCAATGGTAAATGCATTAAAATACGCAGGAGTGATAGATGAAGATTCTGGTAATTGACAACTACGACTCTTTTACATATAACCTCGTGCAATTGCTTGGAGGTTTTAATCATCAACTGGTCGTTAAAAGAAATGACGAAGTCGATGCAGAACAAATAAAAGAGTTGAAACCTAACAAAATAGTAATTTCTCCCGGACCAGGTAGACCTGAAGATACTAATGCTTCGCTGACCGCGATTAAATATTTTGGAAACGAAACTCCAATTCTTGGTGTTTGTCTTGGTCATCAAGCTATCGGATATAGCTACGGAGCAAAGGTAATTAAAGCGCCGTATTTGATGCATGGAAAAACTTCATTTATTAAACATGACGGGAAGAATATTTATAAAGAAGTTGCCCAGAAATTTGAGGCGACCAGATATCACTCTTTAATTGTTGAAAGAGAGTCTCTACCGGACGTTTTAGAAATTTCAGCCGAAACGGATGACGGCGTTATAATGGGAATTAGACACAAACAATTTCCGGTTGAAGGAATTCAATTTCATCCCGAATCATTTCTCACCAAAGAAGGAAATAATTTAATCAAAAATTGGTTGGAGCTATAATGAAAGAATATTTAGAAAAGGTTATTGCAAAACAAAATCTGTCGTTTGATGAATCGCATTTTGTTATGAACGAAATAATGAGCGGCAACGTAAACAATTCTCAGCTTGCAGGATTTTTAGTTTCTCTCAAAGCAAAAGGCGAAACCCCGGAGGAAGTAGCAGGTTTTGCAAAAGCAATGAGAGAAAAAAGTATAAAAATAAAATGTGAAGACGACAACGCAATAGACGTCTGCGGAACCGGAGGAGATAATTCTGGAAGTTTCAATATTTCGACTGCCACTGCTTTTGCTGCTTCCGG
>JBJKPP010000004.1:0-2605 GCA_046706145.1 Ignavibacteriaceae bacterium
CGCTCCTACCAAAAGGGCGCTTAAGAAGTGCAACGTTTATATCATTGTAGATCCAGACACGCCGAAAGAAAATCCTCATCCACATTATATTGAAGAACCTGCAATTAGAGATATTGCAAATTGGGTCGGCAATGGAGGCTTTCTTATTCTGCTTGCTAATGATAAAGGCAACTGCGAATTTACACATTTAAATCATTTGGCAGCAAAGTTTGGTCTTCATTTTAATGAAGTTAGTTTAAATGATGTTGTTGATCATAAATACAATATGGGAGAATTCTTAAATCTTCCGGACCATCCTATTTTTAGAGACGTAACAAAAATTTATATGAAAGAAATATGTACAATTAAAGTTCATAATTCTGAAGATTCCATTTTGAAAAAAGACAATCAAACTGTTATTGCGTTTACTAAATATGGTAAAGGCTCCGTTCTGGCAGTAGGTGATCCCTGGCTGTATAACGAATATATTGATGACCACAAACTCCCAAAAGATATTGAAAATTATAAAGCTGCAGTAAATTTATGCAGTTGGATCCTTCAGAATTCTGATTGAGATAGGGAAGGAATAATTGATAAATATGGATAAAGAAAAAACGCTGAATGAAATACTAAAACGAAAAGCTATCGCTGTCGTTCGCATGAAAGATGCCCAGAAGCTGATGGATGTTATTAAAGCAGTGTATTCGGGAGGAATTTCTGTAATCGAAATTACTATGACAGTCCCTAATGCTATTGAACTAATTAGAAAAGTGACAAATGAACTTGATGATGACTTTATAATAGGTGTTGGTTCTGTTCTTAACAAAACAAATGCCGAGGATGCAATTAAAGCGGGAGCTAAGTATGTAGTTAGCCCAATATTTAAGAAGGAAATCGTGGATGCAGCTCATGACAATGATGTGCCTGTAATGCCCGGCGCTTTTAGTCCTACTGAAATTTTAACAGCTCAAGAATATGGCGCTGATATTGTAAAAGTTTTTCCTGCAAATGTGGTTGGGATGGATTTCTTTAAAGCTGTATTAGCTCCAATGCCTCATCTCAAAATTATGCCGACAGGTGGAGTAACTCTTACCAATGCAGGCGACTGGCTAAAAGCAGGCGCGTGTGCCGTAGGAATTGGCTCGGCACTCTTGGACAAAAGCGCGATAGAAAAAGGCGACTATGATATTTTAACCAGCAACGCAAAGAAAATCATGGAAAGCATTGCTAACGCAGCAGATGCAAAGTAACTCACATTACACATAATTAATAGTGTAATATAAACTGTCATTCCGAACTTTGCATAGGCATCCCCTTGGGAGATTCGGAATCTCATTTTGAAGTTTTTTTGAGATGCTGAATCAAGTTCAGCATGACCCTAACTTGTATGGTGCGCAATATAAGTTAGTAAATGAATATTATCTGAACCAATTACCCACGAAAAGTAAAAATTATTCTCCAAGAAATCCTAAATTATTAATTAAAATTTAATTAAGTTTGGAGTTAAAGTTACCGATAACTTAAACTTTTAATGAATATACCTACTGAGTTGATAACTGCTCAGGATTTGTATATCATAGTTTGAAATTTTAACAATTTTATAAAAAATTTATAGTAGGATATTTAGGTTTTCTATGATTTATTATGCTAAAGGTTCTGAAAACGCTGTTATTAGTGAGGAGGAATTAAACAAAGCCTTAATTGAAACATTTGATAAAATTGGCAACAGAGAAAAAATCTTAGCTATTCCACCGGATATAAGTCGTTTCCATTCGCATTCGGGAGAAATTACAAAATACACTTATCAATATTATCGTGAGAGATTAACCGATATACTTCCCTCAATCGGTACACACTTTCCAATGACGGATGAAGAAATTGGAAAGATGTATGAAGGTGTGCCTAAAAATCTTTTTAGAGTTCACAAATGGAGAGAAGATTTAATTCAGATTGGCGAGGTCCCTTCGAGTTATATTAACGAAGTGAGCGAGGGTAAGATAAATTATTCTTGGCCTGTTCAAATTAATAAGATGATTGTGAATGGAGGTTATGATTTGGTCCTGTCAATAGGACAGGTAGTTCCGCACGAAGTTATCGGTATGGCTAATTATAACAAGAATGTTTTTATAGGCACCGGCGGGAAGGATAGTATTTTTAAGAGTCATTTTGTCGGGGCGGTTTATGGGATGGAAAGGATAATGGGAAGAGCAGACACTCCTGTGAGAAAAATTCTGAATTATGCATCTGATAATTTTGCACAGAATATACCTCTTGTTTACATTTTGACTGTCATTGGAAAAGATGAAAAAAATAATTTGGTTCTGAGAGGTTTGTTCATAGGTGATGACGTTGAATGTTTTTTACGGGCTTCTGAATTGTCACTGAAAGTAAATTTTGTAATGCTGGATAAACCTTTAAAAAAAGTTGTTGTTTTCTTAAATCCTGAAGAATTTAAAAGTACTTGGCTCGGCAACAAGAGTATTTATCGTACAAGAATGGCAATTGCTGATGCGGGAGAATTGATAGTGCTTGCTCCAGGTTTAACAACATTTGGAGAAGATAAAGGAATTGATGAGATGATTAGGAAATATGGTTATTACTCAACACCTGAAATTCTGAAATTTGT
>JBJKPP010000005.1:0-4301 GCA_046706145.1 Ignavibacteriaceae bacterium
AGGATTAAATCGAGTAACAATTAAATGTGCCGCTGATAATAAAAAAAGCCAGGCTATTCCATTAAGATTAAATTTTAAGCAGGAAGGAATTGAAAGAGAAGGACAGTTCTTCTACGGCAGATATCACGATGTACTTGTATTTTCTATGCTTAAAAGTGAATGGAAATAAATTGTTTCCTTGTATATACTTTCAATTTAAGATATATTTGAATAAAATTTACATTTTACTTTTAGGTACGGCACAAAATGCCGGTATCTAATTTCCAGATGCTGAAGTTTACCTACCGGTTTAACAACATCTGATTTTAATAAAATCTATCAATAGGGAGTAATTCAATTAATAATTAATTTATTTAGTTAAACCACACTATCTATAAACAAAAACTTTAATATTATGGAAAAGACAAAAAAAATTATTCTTGAAGAAAAAGAAATACCGGCACAGTGGTATAACATACAAGCTGACATGCCGAATCCAACTCTACCCCCGCTACATCCTGGAACAAAACAGCCAATAGGTCCCGCTGATTTAGCTCCGTTATTTCCTATGGAATTAATAAAGCAGGAAGTTTCTAAAGAAAGATGGATTGATATTCCGGAAGAAGTTAGAGATGTTTATAAACTTTGGAGACCTTCTCCATTGTATAGAGCCAGCAACCTCGAGAAATTATTAGGAACATCTTCAAAAATATATTACAAGTATGAAGGTGTTAGTCCGGCCGGTTCACATAAACCGAATACAGCAGTTGCCCAGGCTTATTATAATAAGATGGAAGGTGTAAAAAAGCTTACAACTGAAACAGGCGCAGGGCAATGGGGAAGTGCTTTAAGTTTTGCCTGTCAAATTTTCGGAATTGATCTTGAAGTATATATGGTAAAAGTAAGCTTTGAGCAGAAGCCGTATAGAAAATCCATGATGAATACCTGGGGTGCGAAAGTTTTTTCTTCACCAACAAATTTAACTGAATCCGGCAAAAAGGTTTTAGCCGAGGATCCAAATTCACCCGGGAGCCTGGGAATAGCAATTTCTGAAGCCGTTGAAAGAGCTGCAAAAGAAGAAGGTACAAAATATTCTTTAGGCAGTGTATTAAATCATGTGCTTATGCATCAAACAGTTATCGGTTTGGAAGCTATTAAACAATTTGAAAAGACAAATGATTTTCCAGATATCGTTATTGGCTGCTTTGGCGGCGGTTCTAATTTTGGCGGAATCTCATTTCCTTTCTTAAGATTGAATTTCCAGGAAGATAAAAATATTAGATGCATTGCTGCTGAGCCCGCCTCTTGTCCCAAATTAACAAAAGGCGAATTCCGTTATGATTTTGGTGATACTGTCGGATTAACTCCTCTTTTACCAATGTATACATTGGGACATACATTTATTCCTGAGCCAATTCATGCCGGCGGATTACGATACCATGGTGCTGGTGTTTTGGTCAGCCAATTGTTAAAAGATAAATTAATTGAAGCTCAATCTTTTCATCAGCTTGAATGTTTTGAAGCAGGCGTAAAATTCGCAAGAAGTGAGGGGATAATTCCTGCACCAGAATCAACACATGCAATCGCATGCGCAGTTAAGGAAGCTTTGAAAGCTGATAAAGAAGGGAAACCGAAAACTATTTTATTTAATCTAAGCGGTCATGGATATTTTGACATGAGCGCATATGATTCATATTTTGCAGGAAATCTTGTTGAGCATCATTTATCCGAAGAAGAGTTGTATTCAGATTTAAAAAAATTGGAAACTCCGGTTATTGAATAAGGTAAAAATTTTTTTCGATTATAGAATTGAAATTAATTAATTATGCCCTTCAAAATTGAAGGGCACAATTATTTAAAAGTTAATATTTAATCTTACTTTGTATTTGACGGTTTGTTAGTTCCTACAATATTTGCTTCTAAGTTTATTTTATCTGCAACCCTTGTGCCTAAAACCATATTTTGTATGTTATATTTAGAAAGAGTAATTGGAAACTTTGCAGTTACTCCAAGCAGATCACCTGGCTCACGTTTCTCTGTTTCAGGACTTTCATCCAAATAAATCATAGTTGCGTCGACAGTTATTTCATTGATTACACCATGCAGATTAAAATCTCCCAGCACTTTTACATCGAGTTTATTAGGATCTACTTGCTTTACATCTAATACTTTTTTTATTGTAAACGAGATGGTAGGATATTTTTCTGCATCCAGCCATTTCGGTTCTTTAAGGTCTCTGTCTCTCATACTTATTCCGGTTTTTAAGGAGGCAGTTGGTATCGAAATTTCACCTTTAAGAGTATTTTTGACATCATTTATATTGAAGGAAACTTGACCACTTATTTCATTCGACATTCCATCAACTTCATCCAGAGCGGTAATACTATGAAAGGTAGCCTGATTTCTTCCTTTATCATCTTTAAAGTAAAAAGTCTGGTTACCCTTTGCTTTTACATTAAAACCTTGCGATAAAGCAATTGAAGAATAAATTAGTGTAAAAAGAATTAATTTATTTATTTTCCTCATTTAGTTCCTTTCTTTTATTTTTGAAAATAAAGATAAATACGCCTGAAATTACCAGACTTAAAAAAGTTACAACAAGTGTTAAATCTAAACCCCAGATGAATTTATTCTGCCACTGTTTGTAAGTAGTCCCGAACAGAGGATCTTTTTTCTCAATAAGTACTTGAGTTTGCGTAAAAACATAAGTTCCATTTAAAAGCCAGATAACAAATGCGATTGCAATTACAATTAGTCCTATAATTATAGTTACTTTTTGTTTCCTATTTATTTTCATCCGAGTTATTATATATGTTGATAAAAAAGAGTAGCAAAAATCTTTAAGCTAAATTAGCTGTTTAATAATATGAATATTATGATAAAAGACAATTGAATTAAAACTTTGATCCTCTGCAAATGTTTGATAGGTAAACTTAAAACAATACTAATATTTTTTATGATTTGAAGAAATGGTAATTTTGTGCCTAACTGGGTTAATTTTATGTAAATCACAAATTTGATATGAATTCAGAAAAAATTTATGATATTGCAGTTATCGGGGGAGGAATTGTCGGGACTTCTACCGCTTTAACTTTACAGAAATCCGGCAAATATTCTACAATTGTCCTGGAAGCCGAAGATAAGTTGGCTGCTCACCAGACGGGCAATAACAGCGGTGTAATACATTCCGGACTTTATTATAAACCCGGTTCCTTGAAAGCAAAAAATTGTGTTTATGGAAGAGAATTGATGTACAACTTCTGCGAGGAGAACAATATTAAATATGAAAGATGCGGAAAAATAGTAGTAGCAACCAGTAAAGAGGAAATTCCATCTTTAAATGAATTGGAAAGAAGGGGATTAGAGAACGGATTGACCGGTCTTAAAAAACTTTCTTCCGAAGGAATTAAAGAATATGAACCTCATGCATCGGGAATTGCTGGACTTTTTGTTCCGCAAACCGGGATTGTAAATTATACACAGGTTACCGAGACTTACGGCAGACTCATTTCCGAAGCAGGCGGTGAAATTAAATTAAACAGCAGGCTTTTTTCAATAGCCAAAGATGGAAATGATATTGTTTTAATTACTTCTTCGGGAGAATTTAAAACAAAATTTTTAGTTAACTGTGCAGGTCTTCAGTCTGACAGAATTGCTAGTTTGTGCGGAGTCGATCCAAAACTAAAAATTGTTCCTTTTCGAGGCGAATATTATAAAATAAAAAAGGAAAAAGAACATCTGGTTAAAAACTTAATTTATCCGGTACCGGATCCGAAATTTCCTTTTCTGGGTGTTCATTTTACAAGGATGATAAAAGGCGGTGTTGAAGCTGGTCCGAATGCAGTGCTTGCTTTTAAAAGAGAAGGTTATACACATAAAGATTTTTCAATAGGTGATGTTTCCGAGATGTTATTCTATAACGGTTTTTGGAAGATGGCATCCAAACATTATAAAATGGGAATAGGAGAATTTTACAGATCGTTCAGTAAAGCTGCATTTGTTAAAGCACTTCAGAAATTAATTCCTGAAATCGAATATGATGATGTTTATCCCGAAGGCTCTGGAGTTAGGGCGCAGGCATTAGAGCCGGATGGAAAGTTAGTTGATGACTTTAGAATTATCGAGGCGGAAAAAATGATTCATGTTTTAAATGCTCCTTCTCCGGCTTCTTTAAGTATTGGAAAAACAATTGCAGAAAAAGTTGTTAAAAGCTTTAGTTGAATAATTCTATATTGTTATACCCGGCCAATCTTTAATTGGAATTGTAGATTTTACAATATGCATTCCTGCTTCTTCAAATCTTTTAAAAGCTTTATCGGCTT
>JBJKPP010000006.1:0-8969 GCA_046706145.1 Ignavibacteriaceae bacterium
TTTTGTCTGCAGGAACCATAACCCCCAAGTCAATTACATTATAATTGTTGCATCCCAGGACAACGCCAACAATATTTTTCCCAATGTCATGAACATCGCCCTTAACAGTAGCCATTAGGATTTTTCCTGAGGTCTCTTCGGCCTCACCCAAACCCTCTCCAAAGGAGAGGGCTTTTAAATTGTTTGAAATTTCTTTTAAGGTATTTTCAGAGTCTGATAATACTTGTTGATTAGTAAATCTTATAACTTTGAAACCCGCACTTTCTAACCATTTTGCCCTAATTTCGTCTGACTCTTTGTTTTCCGGAAGTTGATGGATTTTTCCATCTACCTCAATTATTAGTTTATGAGATATGCATACAAAGTCGGCGATGTATTGTCCTATTATGTGCTGTCTTCTAAATTTGTAGTTTTTAAGTTGTTTATTTCTTAATAACTCCCATAAAACCGATTCTGCTTCAGTTGGATTGTCCTTATTCTGTTTTGCAAATTCTTTTAATAAAAGATATAAGGCTGGGTCGGCATTCATCCAACCAAAATTTTCCTTACCCCCTTCTCCTTTGGGGAAGGGTTGGGGATGGGGCTTGGACTTTGTTTGTGCAATATAAGGTTCAAGGTAAGCTACAGATTTTTTCATTACCCGTGCACTTTTAACCACCTGGGGCAAAAACATTTTTCCTGAGCCGAATAAGTCTCCGACAATGTTCATCCCGTCCATTAGCGGGCCTTCGATAACTTCTATTGGTTTTGAATATTTTTTTCTTGCCTCTTCCGTGTCTTCTTCAATATAATCTACAATTCCTTTTACCAATGCATGCTTTAATCTTTCTTCCACAGTAGCGTTTCGCCATTCATCTTTTTTGGTTTCTTCTTTTCCTTTTTGTTTTACGGATTCTGCAAAATCTATAAGTCTTTCGGTTGCATCCTTTCTTCTATTAAAAATTACATCTTCGACTAATTTTAAAAGATCTTTTGGAATTTCTTCGTAAACCTCAAGCTGCCCCGCATTTACAATTCCCATATCCATTCCAGCTTTTACACCATGGTATAAAAAGGCAGAATGCATTGCTTCACGCACAATATTGTTTCCGCGGAAAGAGAAAGAAAGATTACTTACACCGCCGCTAACTTTAGCCAAAGGAAGATTTTGTTTTATCCATTTGGTTGATTCTATATAATCAATTGCATAATTGTTATGCTCCTCTATTCCAGTGGCTATTGTTAAAATATTTGGGTCAAATATTATGTCTTGTGGAGAAAAACCAATTTCTTCAGTTAGTATTTTATAAGCTCTTTTAGAAATATTAATTCTTTTTTCCTGTGTGTCCGCTTGGCCTTTCTCATCGAATGCCATTACAATTACTGCAGCGCCATGCTTGAGTATGGTCCTTGCGTGTTCTTTAAAAACCGCTTCACCTTCTTTTAAGCTTATAGAATTTACAATTCCTTTGCCCTGAAGGCATTTTAGACCTGCTTCTATAACGGACCACTTTGAGGAATCAATCATAATAGGAAGTTTTGCAATATCCGGCTCTGCCGCAATAAGATTAAGAAATTTCACCATTGCATCCTCGGAGTCAAGCAAACCCTCATCCATATTTACGTCGATTATCTGTGCTCCGCCCTCTACCTGTTCTCTTGCTACAGATAAAGCACTTTCAAAATCTCCAGATAGAATTAATTTTTGAAATTTTTTAGAACCTGTTACGTTAGTTCTTTCGCCTATATTTACAAAGTTTGTCTCTGGTCTTATGGTTAACGGTTCCATTCCACTTAGGCGGAGATATGGTTCTTTTTCTGAAATTTTTCTGGGTGTACATTCTTTAGCGATTTCACCAATTTGTCTTATGTGTTCGGGGGTAGTTCCGCAGCACCCGCCGACAATATTAACAAATCCGCTTTCTGCAAATTCCTTAAGAACCGAATGCATGGATTCGGGAGTATCGTCATATTCTCCCATTTCATTTGGAAATCCAGCGTTCGGATAAACACTTAGAAAGCAATTTGCAGCATTGGAAAGTTCTTCTACAAAAGGACGCATCTGTTTAGCACCGAGAGCACAATTCAAACCGACACTTAAAAGATTTTTTGCATGAGAAACAGAAATCCAAAATGCTTCGGTCGTTTGGCCGGATAATGTCCTTCCACTTTGGTCAACTATAGTACCCGAAATCATTAATGGGATTTCGAGATTATTTTTTTCACAAAACTCTTGCACAGCATAGATTGCAGCCTTGCAGTTTAAAGTATCATAAACGGTTTCGATTAAAAGAATATCTACTCCACCTTCTACCAATCCTTTTATCTGTTCTGAGTATACTTCAACAAGCTGTTCAAATGTAATTGCTCTAAAACCAGGATCATTTACGTTTGGAGATAATGAAGCGGTTTTATTTGTTGGGCCTAGAGCACCGGCTATAAATCTTGGTTTATCAGAAATTTTTTTATTGTATTCGTAAGCGGCTTCTTTGGCTATTTTTGCCGCCGAATAGTTCAAATCATGTATAATATTTTCCAGTTGGTAATCTGCCTGGGCAACTCTTGTGGAGCTAAAAGTGTTTGTTTCGATTATATCTGCACCAGCTTCTAGATAATCGCGATGAATATTCTTTATTATTTCCGGCTGTGTTAGGTTGAGTAAATCATTATTGCCTTTTAAGTCTTTTGGATGGTTTTTAAACCGTTCCCCTCTAAAATCTTCTTCAGATAATTTGTAGTGCTGAATCATTGTGCCCATTGCACCATCAAGAATTAATATTCTCTTGGCCAGATGTTTCTTTAATATCGAAAAGGTTTCATTCATGGATAAATCTTAGTTATTAGCAATCTTAAAGTTTATGTATATCTACAAAAATCGTGCTCAATTATTGCTTTTTTGTAAAGAATATCAAATATAACTAAATTACTTCCCAGTAAAAACTCAACGTAGGGAACTAAAGTGATTGTTGTAACAGGCGGGGCTGGATTTATCGGCAGCGCGATTGTTTGGAGACTAAACAATCAGAATATCGACAAAATCATTATAGTAGATGAGCTAGGCCATGACGAAAAATGGAAAAATCTCGTTGGCCTTAAGTTCTTCGATTTTATCAATAAGAACGATTTTATTGAAAAAATTAACGATGGATTAGATTTTAACCTTGAAGCAATAATTCACATGGGGGCAAACTCTTCCACAACTGAGAAGGATGCGAATCTTCTTTTGAGTAATAATTACGAGTACACAAAGTCCCTTGCGAAATATTGTATCAGAAATAACACAAGATTTATCTATGCATCTTCCGCCGCAACATATGGGGATGGCTCTAAGGGTTTTGAAGATGATGAGGTAAAAATTGGACAGCTGAGACCCCTCAACATGTACGGATATTCTAAGCAGCTTTTTGATCTTTGGGCAAAAAAGAAAGACCTTTTTAAAGAAATAGTTGGACTAAAATATTTTAATGTTTATGGACCAAACGAATACCACAAAGGAGACATGAGAAGTGTTGTCCATAAAGCTTTTGAACAAATTAGAGATAATGGCAAAGTTAGATTATTTAAATCGGAAAAGCCGGAATACAAAGACGGCGAACAATTGAGGGATTTCATCTACATAAAAGACGCAGTTGATATGACTCTCTTTTTCCTGGATAGGAAAGATAAAAACGGTCTATATAATATTGGTTCAGGTAAAGCGAGAACATGGAATGATCTTGTGAAAGCAATTTTTAATGCATTGGAGAAAGAGATTAAAATTGAATATGTTGATATGCCTAATCACCTGGCCGAAAAATATCAATATTATACCGAGGCGAAGCTTGGTAAAATAGAAAAAGTCGGCTATGCAAGTCCACTTACAAAACTGGAAGATGGAGTAACCGACTATATTAAAAGTTATTTATTGAAGGAAAAATACTTGGGCTATTGAGAGGACCTCAATTGTACAGCTCATCATCCTCGTCATCGTCATCATCTTCATCATCAAAGTCAAAATCTTCTTCATAAAAATCTTCATCATCAATATCTTCGTCTTCTAAATCTTCGTCACCCAAATCCTCATTGTCCTCATCTTCTTCAAAGTCATCATCGTCATCATCGAAATCATCATCATCTTCATCCTTTGCCATGAAAGTGGCTTCCGCCCTGTCTACTGAATAGGCAGGCTTATTCAAAAAGAAATTATTATCAAACTGACTATCAGCAAACATATTCTCGTCATCCAGCAAGTCACTATTTTCATTGATAATTGGGGTCATCTAAAATTACTCCTTTTTGGCCTTATAATTAAAAAAGATTATCTTGGGGCAAATATTTATTTTAACCACCAATAAAATTTATATTAGTAAACAAACACAATCAATACATTAAGAAAGAAAAATTTGACCTATGATTCTCGCTACATTATGCTACATAAAAGACGTAAAAAGCAAAAAAATCCTAATGCTTCATAGAATAAAAAAGAAGAATGATGTGCATGAGGGGAAATGGAATGGTTTGGGTGGTAAGTTTGAAAAAGGCGAATCACCGGAAGATTGTGTGATTAGAGAAGTTAGGGAAGAGTCGGGACTGACCATAAAAAATCCGAAACTTAAAGGATATATAGTTTTTCCCGATTTTGACGGCAAAAACGACTGGCATGTTTTTATTTTTGTTTCTGATAATTTTACCGGTAAATTAATTGATTCTGCCGAGGGCAAGCTGGAGTGGATTCCATACAGCGAGCTCTTGTCTTTGAATTTATGGGAAGGAGATAAAATTTTTATAAAATGGCTGAACCAGAAAAAATTCTTCAGCGCCAAGTTTAATTATAAGGAAGGAAAATTTAAGGATTATTCAGTGAATTTTTATTGAAAGACAAAAAAATAGTAATAAAATGAATATTGAAGATTTAAATTTTCTGGTTGGCACCTGGAAAGGAAAAGGAATTGCCCAATATCCAACGATTGAGACTGTAGAATATTCTGAAGAATTTACTTTTCAAAAGATGAGAGATTTTAATGTTTTACAGTACGAACAAAAAACCTGGGTGGAAAATGAAAAAGGAATTTTTAATAAACCAATTTTCTGGGACTGCGGATTTCTCGTCGAAAAAGAAGACAATAATTTCGAATTCTGTAGTACACAAAAGAGCGGCAGAATGGAACTGCTATATGGAAAGTTGATTCAAAAAGATAAAAACACTTACGAGATTACTTTCAAAAGCAAAGCAATTTATAATGATGAACAAACGGTAAAATCCGGCAGAACTTTTCTCTTTTCTAAATCTTCAATAAAATATGAATTATGGATGTCCACAACTAATCATCCAAACTACGACATACATCTTAAAGCTTCGCTGAAGAAATAGTTATATTAATAAAACCCAACACTTTCTGTTTTTTTATGAAATCGACTTAAACCGCACCAAATAATAATCTATTTTCACATTTCATATTTACAGAATAAGCATTTCAAATGATTTCGCTAATTGTCCTTGTTATTGTATTTGTTCTAATCTCTATACGCCAGATTGGCAGTATAAAACTTGACATCTGGCAAATTATGCTTGGTGGTGCAATTGCTGTTCTGGTTACAGGGCAAATATCAGTTTCAAATGTTCTTGGTTCAATAAATTTTGATGTAATAATCTTCTTATTCGGAATGTTTGTAGTTGGGCAAGCTTTGGATCAAAGTGGCTACCTTTCTTACCTCGCTTATAATTTCTTCAAAAAAGCAAGGAACACAGATTCTCTTATTCTTCTTATCTTGTTCGGAGCAGGAATCACATCGGCTTTTCTAATGAACGATACAATGGCAATTATAGGAACTCCTGTCGTTTTATTGCTGGCTCAAAAGCAAAAAATTTCTGTAAAGATGATCTTGTTAACTTTGGCTTTTTCAATTACTATCGGAAGCGTTATGAGTCCAATTGGTAATCCACAGAATTTACTTATCACAGTTCACGGAGGAGTTGGAAATCCGTTTCTTATATTTTTTAAGCGACTGGCCGTACCAACTTTAGCAAATCTCTTTATTGCTTTTCTATTTATTCGGTTCTTTTTCAAAGGTCATTTTGAAAAAGTTGAAATTAGTCATGAAGAAGAAAAAATAACCGATACAAAATTAGCAGGTCTTTCAAAATTATCGCTTTTCCTAATTATATCTCTGATAATGGTGAAAATAATTTTCATTTATTCAGATTTAAAATTTGATTTTAAGTTAACATACATTGCAATAATAGCAACCCTGCCAATTATATTATTTAGTAAAAGAAGAACGGAAATTATTAAAAAAGTAGATTGGTTCACGCTAATATTTTTTGCTGCAATGTTTGTTTTAATGCAGAGTGTTTGGGACACCGGATACTTTCAAAAACTTATTGGAGAATTTTCTTTAGGAGTAACATCAATAATTTTCATTCTTATAGTCAGTGCCGTGTTGAGTCAGTTAATTTCCAATGTTCCTCTTGTGGCGCTTTATCTTCCTTTGTTGATGAGTTCCGGGATATCTGATAAGGGATTAATGGCACTTGCTGCAGGAAGTACCATTGCGGGCAATATGTTAATACTCGGAGCAGCTAGTAATATTATTATAATTCAAAATGCTGAAGCAAGAACAGGAGATACCTTAGCATTCTGGGAATTCGCAAAAATCGGTTTGCCGCTGACAATTGCCAACCTGGCTGTTTATTATTTTTACTTTAAGGTATTTTGAGTTAAATATTTGGGTGGAATATATCTTTTTCCTTAGCGCGCTTTGCGGCTGATTAAACTAATAAAAAACCGCAAGGAGCGTAAAGTAGCCGCAAAATTTTTTAACGAAAGTAATTCTAAGAAATTTTTAAAACTATTTTTCCCGTATTTTTATTCTGCTCCATATATTTATGGGCTTCAGAAACATCTTTCCAATCGAAAACTTTATCTATTACGGGTTTGAATTTTCCAGATTCAAATTTTTCAAGTGCAAATGTTTTAAACTCGTTTGTCAATTTTATTTGATAATCCAAATTTCTTGATCTAAGGGTTGAGCCAATAATTGTTAGTCTCTTTGCCAGAATTTTTCTCATGTCTAAGTTATCTACCTTACCGCCGCCCAGGGTTGCTAGAATTACCAATCTTCCATCTACATTTAAGCTATTAATATTTTGTTTAAAATAAGGTCCCATGATAAAATCTATAATTACATCTACACCTTTATTATCAGTTAACTTGAGGATTTCTTTTTCAAAATCTTGAGCTTTATAGTCAATTGCTTTTTCTGCGCCTAAATTAATACATGCCTGATGTTTCGCTTGCGAAGCAGTTACATAAATATGTGCGCCAATCTCTCGTGCAATTTCTATGGCACCAGTTCCCACGCCGCTTGCTCCGGCATGAATTAAAATAGATTCTCCTTTGGTTAATTTTCCATACCATAAAGATGCTTGATACGCAGTCAAAAAAACTTCGGGAATTGCTGTAGCCTCATAAGATTTCAAGTTTTCAGGGATTTTCATCGCCATGTCCTTATTTATAGTTGCGTATTCTGCATATCCGCCGCCAGGAATTAACCCGAAAACTCTATCTCCAACGTTCCAGTTATTCACGCCTGAACCTATTACTGAAACAACCCCTGCCATTTCTAATCCCATAATATTGCTGGCTCCTTCGGGCGGAGGATATTTCCCTTCTCTTTGTAGAATATCAGCTCTGTTCAAAGCTGTAGCTTCTACTTTTATTAAAATCTCATTTTCTTTGGGTACAGGCTTGGAAACCTCGCCGATTTTCAATTTTTCTGCCCCACCCGGTGAATCAATTACAATAGCTTTCATTTTTTGCTCCAATTTAATTTCTTATGTTTTTATTCCATTGACATGTCCCCAGCGGGAAGCCTTTACGATAATGTAAACATAATACGATGCACCGTCCCCGCCTTAAAAACATTTTGTTTGTTTAGCAACTCGTTTTTATTTAAGTTATCACACTCTCACATCGTTAGTTTTTTGTTCCATATTAGTTTTAATATATTCATCAGTTCTATAAAGTTCTTGTCATAAGTAACCAAATTTTCAAAAATAAGAAAGGGAAAATCATGAAAAAGAAATATCTTCTTTTCTTTGTAATTATTTCTTTCTTTGCTCTAGTTCTGTATTCCTGTAAACCTGCTGGCACCGAAAAGATGGATGCAGCAAATAAAGACGTTGCCGTGAAAGCTATGAATGCCTGGACCAATAATGATGTAGCTATGCTGGACAGTCTGGCTGCTCCGAATTTTGTAGAACATCAGCTAGATACTGTTCATAGTAAAGCTACGGGCATAGCGGCGGTGAAAGAGGACATGGAAATGATGCACAAAGCTATACCGGATTTGAAAACAACAATCCATGCCGTAGCAGTAGCTGGAGATACAGTAATGGTTTATAATACTATGAGTGGAACAATGACAGGGCCTATGATGGATGTGCCACCCACAAATAAAGCTGTGAGCATGAATGGGGTAGATGTATTCCTCGTTCAAAACGGGAAAATAGCCGAACATTGGGGATTTATAGATCCTGCTTCGATGGCCCAGTTTGCACCCCCTGCAGCGCCAATGGAGAAAGAAATGCTAAAGAAAATGAGAAAAGGAAAATAAATTTTTTTAATAATTTGTTTGGAAAACTGCTTACAGGAGTTTATAGCTTTTGTAAGCAGTTTTAATAGTAGGAATTATAATATTAAGCATACTACTTTCCAGCGATTTTGGAGAAACGATGATTAATTATACTCCCACAGCGCTCATTATCCAAAATAATCAACAAACCTAGCAAGTTATCCTCAGATCACAAATAGAAAACAATTTTAGAAGAAGATAGATAAAGCCGCTCTATAGGCTTATTTTGTATGTTATAAAGTTTCAATATAATTTTTTGAGGGAGCAATGAAAAAATTCATTTCATATACAGTTCTCGTTATCATGCTCTCTTTGCTTGAATGTTTTACAAATTCATCAGCAAGAGCACAATCGCAAAACGATTCGACTAAAACGTT
>JBJKPP010000007.1:0-10341 GCA_046706145.1 Ignavibacteriaceae bacterium
TTAAGCACAAACCCGCTTCCAATAATAATACCCTGCCATCGGGTGATTACTTCGAGGGGAACCATCGGTGGTTACTCTGCCGGAGTGGATTTAAAAAGTAAGCTTTTGGAATTGGAGGGGTGCTTAAGTTTGGAACTTTTTTAACACCCTGCCTACGCCTAAATGCTTCGCGCAGGCAGGCCTTCATAAACCACATTGCAGAGAGAAGAAAATATTTCTGTAGATTAGTACAACAACTCGTCCGTGTCAACTTCAATTCCGTCGTCTTGTTCTTCAGAATCGAAATACATCTGTCCGTAGTTAGTTCTAACAATTTCGTTCAGCTCGTTTTGATAAAAGAATTTATCATGACCAAACGCCGGTCTTAAATCTGTAAGCCAAGTTGCTTTCGGATTAAATTTGGCAAAGAAAGGTCTCTTGCACCAATCCGGATTTCTTGCTTGCAGCAAGTTCAACATAAATACTTTTTCTCCATTAATTGTTGTAACTCCCTCGATTGCAACTTTTCCTGGAAGTGCAGACATTGATGGTCCGCGGACTGTTCTGCTTAATCCGGAGACCTGCTTATAGGCTTCTCGATAAATTTCGTAAGCACGAATTAAAGGAATCTCAAAATAGTTTTTCGCTCCCGTGTTTCTTTCCACGAAAAAATAATAAGGAACACAGCCTAATCTTACCTGATCTTTCCACATTTTTGCCCATACATTTGGATCATCATTGACATGTTTTACGAGTGGAGATTGGGTTCTGATTTCAGCGCCTGTGTTTCTGATTCTCTTAATTGCTTCTTGTGCAACTTCTGTGGAAAGTTCAACCCAATGATTGTAATGTCCCATAATTGCCAGATGTTTACCTGATTTTACAACTCTTTCAAAGAGTTTTAGAATTTCATCTGAATCTTTATCAGTCACATACCTGTAAGGCCAATAGGATACGGACTTTGTCCCGATTCTAATTGTCTGAATATGACTGAATTCCGGTCCCAATAACGGTTCAATATAAGCTTTTAATTTCTTTATATTCATTACCATTGGGTCGCCGCCTGTGAGCAAGACGTCAGTTAATTCTTTATGTCGTTTTATATATTCCTGGAATTTATTTGATTCGTCAGTTGCAAATTTCAAATCATTCATTCCAACAAACTGAGCCCAGCGAAAACAAAAAGTACAGTAAGCATGACAAGTTTGTCCACTTGACGGAAAAATCAAACAAGTTTCTCTGTATTTATGCTGAACACCAGGAACAGCTTCGTCCTTTAAGTAAGGAACATTTAAAGTCATTTGTCCGGCAGGATGAGGATTTAATTCCAACCTTATTTCTTCCGCCAATTGTTTCACTTTTGCGTCGGACCATTCATTTATCAAAGCATCGGCCATTCTATCAAATTGGTTCTCATTAAGCATATCCTTTTGAACAAAAGTAAGCTGAAAAATCGGATCATCAGGCACGTTTGCCCAATTGATTAATTCATCCACCAAATAATTATTTGATCTAAAAGGTAGAATGTTTGAAACTACTCTTATTATGAATCTTTCATCTTTGCTTAACATCTGCATTTGGGGGATGTCTTCCATATTATGAAGTCCATAGAACTTCATCTTTTTAGGGATAATCATCTTGACTCCTCCTACAATGTGGTTAAAAAAATTAACTAAATTTTACGAGTGTGAGTTAATCTAGATTGACTTCAAAAGTTGAATAGGTCTAACCCTGATGCAAAAGACAATATAATAAAATTAATCATTAAGTCAAGATAATTAGGTAGGAATCAGCAGGCGAAAAAGTTTTGAAATTTAAGAAATTTAGAACTTTTCTTATTAAAAAACCCCAATTTATAGGAGTTATAAGTAATCTAAAATTTTTAAGAAGAATTTTGTAAAACTTAATATTTTGAATAAAAATCAGAACAATAATAAAACTGATTTTTCAGCGAGGAATTATTTAATAGTGGTTACTTTACTAATGTCATCTAATCTTACAAATTTCTCATTGAATTTATAATTTCCTTTAGCTGTTTTAACTGCTTTAATAACCTTAACAGTAACGCCTTCAATCTTCTTTTTTGCTTTTGCTTTATCAGCAAATGATTGCTGCTTTGCCATGATAACTCCTTATAAAATGGAGTGTAAATATAAAGAATAAAAGTTTTTAAAGAAAGGATTATTGCTAGTTGCTCAAGCCTGATATATATTCATTTTGGGAAAGCATCGAATTAACAAGTAATTCTTCTTTTGTGAGATTGTATTCGTTTGCTTTAAGAAGAAATTTTGTGAACGGGTGTGATGGCGAAGTGAAAATTTTTTCTGTTTGACCCTGCTCTATAATTTTACCGCTGTTCAATATTATAAGTTCGTTGCATAATTCTTTAATAAGATTAAAATTATGAGCGATGCAAATTATGGAAATCCCTTTTTCTTTATTAAGCTTTTTAAAAATCTGGAGAAAGTTATATTGTGATTCTGGGTCTTGTGCTGAAAAAGGTTCGTCTAAAATTAAAAGTTTAGGCTCTGCAGCAATGATTCTTGCTAATGCAGCCCTTTGCCTTTCTCCGCCGCTTAGCTCATAACCTCTTCTTTGCCATAGATTTTCCGGGAAATTAACCAGCTTGAAAAGATCTTCCTTTGAAGTGCCTCGATTGGAATTATCTTTCTTCAGAATCCTTACGACTTCTTCAACGGAACTTCCAATTTTTCTTAAAGGATTAACTATATCACTGTTATTTTGGAAAAGGATTTGTACCTGACTTGCCCTGCCATTATTTGGAATGTTAATATTTATTTCTCCCTGCGTGGGATTTATTATTCCAGAGATTATTTTTGCAAGTGTTGTTTTGCCGCTTCCAGACTCGCCGATAATCCCTAAAATGTTTCCTTCATATAAATCGAAGTTAATTTTCTTTAGAATTTCCTTCTTTGTTTTCTTATTAGTATTAGGAGCAGATTTGGTTTTCTGTTGAACGGAATAACTTATATTTTTTACTTCTAAAATCTTATGCATGGTGAATTAATTCGTAATTAGGATTAAGGAAAACTTTCCTCGTAGTGGTCAATTCTGATATTTCATCCTGCTCAGATTTAAAAAACTCACCTGGTGAATAAAACGGGGTTAGTGTTCCAAATTCGGATTGACCGAAATTCTCAGCAGGCGACTTTAAATATGCAATCTTATCACTAACTTTTTCTGCAAAATTTAAATCTTGAGTTACCATTAGAATTGAGTTGTCACCATTTCTGGCAAAATCTTTTAATTGATGTATGAGGAGATTAGTAATTGCGGGGTCAATTGAAGAATTTGGTTCATCCAGGATAATTAATTGCGGATTTGCCAAAAACGAAAGTACTATGCTTATTCTTTGATTCATTCCTCCGCTGACTTCGTAAGGGTGCATTTTAAAAAGTATTTCTTTTGCGGGTAGTTGGAAGTATTCAATATATTTTTCTATTAGTGCTTTATCTTTTGCAAATTTGTTAAAATAAAATTCAAATTTCTTCAAAGGATTGAAAGTGTTAATAGAATCCTGAAAAACATACTTAATTTTATTTTCCCTTATCCTTACTAACTCATTTAATTCCAGTGAAAGAAGATTTTTGTTGTTAAATAGAACCTCTCCCTTAACGTTGTAATACCTTTCATCTAATAAACGCGTGAGGGATTTTATCAAAGTTGTTTTGCCTGTTCCGTTTTTCCCTACGATAACGTAAACACTATTCTTAGGAATTGTAAAGTGTATATCGGATAGGAGAACCCTGTCCTGCTTTGTATTTTTTAGAGAAATTTCTCTAAACGATACACTTAATATTTCACTTTCTACCATTTTCCTATTTTCTCAAAAAGTAATAAATTAAGGCGTTCATTAATGATTTATAAGTTTTTAATGAAGAAAACCGCACTTACAATTATCCTCATTCTTGCTTTTTTACATTTATCTTGCCAAAAGAATACCCAAAAGACTAACAACCAAGTTGTTATTGGCATAACATCCGATATTCAAACATTGAGCCCGGTTTATGCTTTCAGCCTAAACGAGGGAACTATTATGGATCTTATGTATCTGGATCTTTTTGAACCCAAATGGAATGCCGAAAAAAGCGACCTTGAACTTAAGCCAATGCTTGCTAAAGATTGGATGTGGAATAAGGATTCTACATCTATAACACTGGATTTAAGAAATGATGTTTACTGGTCTGATAGCGTGAAATTTACAGCACAAGATGTAATTTTTACTTTTGATTTATATTCCGACCCGGTTGTTCAAAGCAGGTTTTTTGGAACTTTTCAGAATCTTTACCAGGGCAAAGATTATCATATAAATATTAAGAAATCGTTTCAGGAGTTGTCCCCTTATAAATTAAAAATAAATTTTGTCTCCAAGTATTCTCCTGACTTGTTTGAACTTGCGTGCCCGATACTTCCTAAGCATATTTATGATAAATTGAACAGAAAGAATCTGAGTAGTTCAGATGTAAATGATAAACCTGTTACGGATGGACCGTTTACCCTAGGTAGCTGGCAAAGAGGTCAATCATTGATTTTAAAATCAAATCCCAATTCATATCTTCATAAAAAGAATTCTATAAGCAGGCTGATATTTAAAGTTGTACCGGATTATAATTCGAGACTTAATCAATTGAAAACAGGCGAGATAGATGTTATGGAACTAATCAGACCTGAGGATAAAAATGATCTTGGAAATCAAATTAAAATTGTACCAGTCAAAGGTAGAGAATATGAATATATTGGCTGGAATAATATTAGCGTTGAAGATTTTGCAAAAGGAAAAATTGAACCCAACAAATTTTTCGGAGATAAAAACGTTAGAAAAGCCCTGACTTATGCCATCAATAGGAAAGAAATTTTGTCTCAGTATTTATTGGGAAATGGTGAAATTTCTGTTTCTCCTGTTACCCCGATTTTTAAAAGTGATATTGATACTTCGATTCAACCTTATGAGTATAATGTAGATAAAGCCAAACAGCTTTTGGCCGCTTCAGGATGGAAAGATTCCAACAATGATGGCATTCTTGATAAAAATGGTTTGAAGTTTTCATTCACGCTTAATATTCCCAGCGGGAATCCTAGGAGAGAATACGAGGCAACTGTAATTAAAAATAATCTAAAAGAAGTTGGAATTGAAGTAAATGTACAAACTTTGGAACCGAGTACATTCTTCGATGAACTTCAAAAGAAACAATTTAATGCATGGATAGCAAGCTGGCTTATTGCATTGCCAATTGATTTTAAACCGTTTTGGTATTCAGATTTGAACAATTATGTTTTCAATGTTTCCAATTACCAGAATAAAAAAGTAGATCAAATCTTGGACGAATTGGAAACAAGGATTCCACAAGCCACTAAAATTAAATTGTATAAGGAATTTGAAAATATAATCCATAATGATGAGCCTGCTACTTTTATGTTTTGGATGGATGATATAGTGGGTTATAATAAAAGGATAAAAAATATTGAGATTGACCCTCTCGGAGTAGTTCAATACTGCTGGAACTGGACTGTAAAGAATGAATAAAGAAATATTGAGGATATTACTAAAAAGATTAGCCGGTTCCATAATTGTCCTTTTTCTGATTATCACTTTTTTATTTTTGTTAATAAGAATCTCACCTGGAAATCCGGCTGACAAATATATTTCTCCTAAACTCAGCCCGGAACTAGTTAAAAAACTTGAAAAATCATACAGCCCTCAACATTCTTTATTAGGATTCTACGAAAATTTTGCGGTGAATATTTTGAAAGGTGATCTCGGTATTTCCTATAATTATAAAATGCCCGTTACTAAAGTCATTTCAAATTATCTTCCGTTTACAATTTGTTTCGCTTCTATCAGTTTTGTAATACAAATAATTTTAAGTTTTTGGCTCGCTCTAATTGCTGTAAAAAGGAAGAATAGCAGCACTGATAAATTTATATCATTATCCAGCTTAATAGTTTATTCAACACCCTCTTTTGTTATAGGAGTCTTACTGATCTTCTTCTTTACGGATATGATTAGAATTTTTCCATCCTCCGGTTTGCGCTCATTCGACTATGATTCACTTTCTTTTTTCGGGCAAATTTTTGATTACCTGAAACATCTTATTTTACCCTTGATTACACTTTCTGCTGCAGGCATAGCTGTTTTTTATAAATATTTAAGAGAAAATCTTGAGGATGTTTACAACCAAACGTTCATTACAAATTTGAGATCTTTCGGAGTTTCGGAAAAGGAGATTACCTTAAAACATGTAATTCCAAATGCGATTGGACCATTAATTTCCATTGCGGGCGTAGAACTCGGTACTCTTTTAAGCGGAACTTTAATTACCGAAGTTATTTTTGGTTTACCCGGTATGGGGAGATTAACTATCGACGCAATTCTTTCAAGAGATTATCCATTAGTAATTGGATGTACGTTGGTTGCTGCAATTTTAATTATAGTTAGTAATTTTCTTGCTGATGTAATTAAAGCTGTGATAGATAAAAGAGTGATAAAGGAAATTTTAAATTAATAATCTAAGCCTAACTAAAGATATTTGAAATTTTATTTATAAAGCGACATTATTTCAAATGGATTTTTTTATTCGAGTTTGAACTCATCCTATAATCCTTCTCTTTCAAAGAGAAGGATTTGTGGTCAGTAAAAATCATCCATCGTCATTTTTGTCTTTGTATATATCAACGAGAGCATTTCATATATTTTGCTATTGTTAATCATAAGCCTTTCCCTTCAAAAGGGAAAGGTTGGATAGAGTTCGTTTTTTAAGATAATAGAATAGAAAGTTTAAGAGATTAAAATTTTTTAAAAATGAAAAAACCGCAACTTTGGCATTTAATATTTTTATTATCAGTAATTCTTATTCTTGCAAGAATTGTAGTGATATTCCAGTCTTTCTCGCTTATGGTGAAATACTTTATTCTATTATTCACCGATTACAATGCTGCTTCGAATTTATTTACATTCAGTCTTTTTGATCAAATATTTTCATCAGTAATATTAGTCATTTTACCATTTGCCATATTCTTTGGAAGGAAGTGGAACTTTTCAAAAGTAAGTCTCAGTTTTTCCTGGGTTGTTGTAGTTATTTTGTCTTTTTTCTTCATCTTTGCGCCCCTGATTGCAAATTGGAATCCTGAATTTCAACAAAACATAGGAATGACAAAATTATTGCCTCCATTTAGGGAAGTTAAATATTTGCTTTTAAAAGCAAGTTCTTCTGCTGAAAAAATAAATCAAGATCATACAAATAATGCGCTTGATAACTTTCTAACTCAAAGAAATAAAGTGATCAAGAAATCTTATAGCGAAGAAATGGTTTTTATCGATAGCCTCAAAATAAATAATGATGGTGTCATTATTTATCAAAAAGGTGAGGAAACTAAAATTAATACGAAAGATGTGGTCTTGGATAATGGTAAGCCGTTACTTAGGAGCAAAATATTCATTCTTGGTACTGACGAATTCGGCAGAGATATTTTTTCGAGAATTGTTTATGGAACGAGGATTTCTTTATTTGTTGGAATTGGAGCTGTGATCATTTCCTTTTTGATGGGAATAATATTCGGATTTTTAGCTGGTTATCTGGGTGGTTTTTCTAATATGATTTTGAGCAGACTGACGGATATGTTTCTCGCTTTCCCAATCCTGTTTTTAATAATTCTTGTTTTGGCATTGTTCGGTAATTCTCTCTGGACAGTAATATTTGTACTCGGTTTTACAAGCTGGATGGGGCTATTCAAATTAGTGAGAGGAGAAGTTATTTCTTTGCGGGATAAGGAATTTTTTATTTCTGCAAAAATGTTAGGCCTATCAAAAAAAGATTTAATAATAAAAGAAATTTTGCCTTTGATTTTAGCACCTGTTATAGTAAACTTGGTTTTTAATTGCGGTAATGTTATTCTGGCTGAATCTGCTTTAAGCTATTTGGGTCTTGGAACCGGAACAAGCTATCCTTCATGGGGAGCTATGATAGAAGCCGGTCAAAGTTATCTTACAAAAGCGTGGTGGATGATTTTTTCTCCATCTCTAATACTTTTTTTGACAATCTTTGCTGCAAACAATTTGGGAAAAAATATTAATGAATTTTTTAACCCAAGGTTGGCTAAGAAATGATTAATGAACGATACAGATTAAAAAAGAAATTAGGAAAAGGCAGAAGCAATGTTTATCTGTGTGATGATTTAGACAATCTTAATGCTCAATTTGCTATAAAAATCTTATCGAATGATGTGGCACAAGATGAAATAGATTCCTTTAGGAAAGAATTTATTACTCTGAAATACCTAAACCATCCTAACATTATTCGCGCTTTCGATTTTGAAACAGTTTTGAGAAATACTGAGCACCCTGACGACAAGCAAGAAGCCGAATTTGATCTTAAGACAAATAGCAAATTTTTCACACTGGAATTTTTTGAGGGACGGGAGTTTTTATCCTACGAGATTAAGAATGAAGAAGTACTCAGAAAGATAGTTACTCAAATATGCGCTGCTTTATATTATCTTCACCAATCAAGATACATTTACTACGATTTAAAGCCGGAGAATATTTTAGTCAAAGACGTTAACGGAGAACCAATTGTCAAACTAATCGATTTGGGACTGGCAGAAAGATCAAATCAGAATACCGAATATGAAATAAAGGGGACCGCCGAATACATAGCTCCGGAACTTCTTAAGAAACAACCTTACGATCACAAGGTTGACCTATACTCGCTCGGTATGATTCTTTACCGGGTGGTTTATCAGAAATTTCCTTTCAACACTGAGTATGAATTAGAGATCTACAAATCTCAAGTGGAAGATGAATTTATATATGGAACTACAGAATATACCGAAGAATTTATTAGTATTATTAAGAAACTTCTCGAAAAGGACCCTGCAAAGAGATATCAATCGGTTCTTGAATTATTGTATGATCTCAACGGTAAAATTGAAAGCAATTTATCTATTTATTGGGATTCTGCCCCGGTATTTTCCGACAGAAAAGATTTTCTCAACATTTTAAACAATTACTTCAATGATAAAGACAGTTCCGAGGTTTTCACAATTAAAGGGTTTGAAGGAAGTGGCAAGAGTGCTCTGATGGATGAATTATATTATACTACTAGAAATGCTATAATAGTTAAGAATGATAGAGCCACCACAGGATACAATTTTCTCAATAGATTTATAAAAAATCTAATTTTTGATAAAGCCGTATTTCCAAAATTTGAGCCGAGCGATTTAGCAAAGGTGGATTTGTTTTTGAGTGGGAAATCAAAAGACTCCATGGAAGATTTCAAAACAATAATTTCCAAGGTTGCAAGAGAATGCAAAGTCGTTTTAATCATAGACGATTTCAATTTATATGATCAACTTGCTTTGGAGTTCTTAAAAGAAATGATTCCAATTATGCAGGTTAGCAAGCAAAAGATAATTTTGACTGAGAATTCAGATTACGATTATAAGTCCTCAGAGATTTTTAATATGAAGGAATTAAATTTAAATCCATTCACAGAAGATCAATTGGTTGAATTTTTAAAAGAACGTTTTTCAGATTTTTTCCCGAAAGAAGACCTAAGAAAAGTAATTGCTTTATATTCAGATCTCTTGCCAGGAAACGTAGGGGAATTCATAAAAGATTTACTTAGGCTTGATGTAATTCATTTCCTTAAAAATGGGGTTGAAATTAACACCTCAGATGAAACTGTAAAAATATTACATAGTTCCCATGAGGATATATATGAGAACAGATTGAAAGAATTAACTAATGATGAACAAAATGCAGCAAGAGTACTTTCGTTTTTAGATATTAAGATAGATATAGAATTATTGGCGCATTTGATTGGCAGATCATTCGATGAGGCCAGCGAGATAGTTAGTAAACTAGGTATAAACAATATACTTTCGCAACGTAGTGATAGTCAGTTTTTGCAATTCACCTCGGAAGGACTCAAGAGTTATATATACAGAAGTACTCATGATAAGGAAACATTGCATCTTGAAATAGCGAGTAAAATAAAACAAAGAGGGAAAAAATTTGATAACAGAGAATTGTCGCGTCAATATGAGTTGGCAAAGAAGTTTCAAGAGAGTTATCATGTTTTATTAAATGAATCAAAAGAAGCTGAAAAACTTTCTGCATTTTCTTATCAGAAAGATTTGCTGCTGCACTTATTAACTTTTCCTTTGAGTGATGAGCAGATATTTGAATTAAAATCAAACTTGGCCTCAGTTTATTATAAATTGGGAGATTTTGTAAACTCTTTAAAATACATTGATGAAATAATCCAGCTTACTAATGATGAAGATAAAAAACTTGACTTGTTGATATTAAAAGGAAGTTGTTTAATAGAACTAGGTGAGAAA
>JBJKPP010000008.1:0-3517 GCA_046706145.1 Ignavibacteriaceae bacterium
CAGAATTAGTACCCGCAGTTTTATCCTTTAAGCGGCTTATAGCTTTGGCAACTGATTCATTAAATCTTTCCTGCGAAAAGGGTTTTAGGAGATAGTCAACAGCGTTAACTTCAAAAGCTTTTAGGGCATACTTGTCATACGCTGTGGTGAATATTATTATTGGCGGTTTCTCTAATAATTCCAGCATTTCGAAGCCAGAAATTTTAGGCATTTGAATATCCAGGAAAACTATATCCGGCTTAGTTTCACTAATCATCTTTACGCCTTCAAACCCATTACTGCATTCTCCAACAAGCTCAATATTATCATAACCAACAAGATATTTTCTAACTATAGTTCGCGCTAATTCCTCGTCGTCAATAATTAAGACTTTATTTTTTTTTGACATGATTGATTTCTACCTAAAATTAACTAAGTGGTATCCACATTGTTACACGGAATAATTCATTATTTTTTTCAAACTTAAAAAGGTCATTTCTGTTATAAAAAAGCTCTAATCGACTTTTAATAATTTTCAAGCCCAATCCCGTACCCTTACTGGAAACACTTTCACTATCAAAATTATTTTCAACGGTTATTTTCAACATTTCATTATCTTTTTTACACTCAAGCTTAATAAAAATCTTATTGATAGCCTCGTAAACAGCATGTTTGATCGCATTTTCAAACAAAGGCTGCAAAATCATAGTGGGAATCATCATTTCTAGGGTTGTTTCATCAACATTTTTAGCGAATTCAAACTTGTCTCCAAATCTAGTTTTCTCAATACTAAGATATAATTCTACTGTCTTAATTTCTTCATCTAAACTGTTTTTATCTCTATTACTGTTTTGCAAAGAATATCTAAGAAAATCGGCAAGTCTTTGAACCATTGTCTTCGAACGTTCTTTGTCAATGTCAGTTAATGCTGAGATTGAATTCAAACTATTGAAGATGAAATGAGGATTAATCTGAAATTTAAGCGATCTCAACTCTGCTTCGGTGATAAGATTCTTTAATTCTTTCTCTTTTAAATTTTTCTCTTGCAGATTTTTTGAAATAATGAAAATATAATAGAACAATGTGATCATGAAATAAAAGAGAAGTCCTATCAAAAACCTCCACGGAAGTGTATTAAAGAAAAAGCTTTCGAATGTTGCTTCTCCATTAAGCACAAAAATCAAAACAGAATAAGATAGCAATAACCAAACCGCCGCGGCCATCAGTCCGCTTAGTACATGACTAAAAATGAGCTTTGAAGATCGGCTGTTGTCAAGTTGTAAATATTTTACTGAATACCATGCACTAAGTCCCAGTCCTCCTAGAAGAGAAAAAGAAACCACTCCATCTAATATTACTATTCCAAGAGCTACCTGACTTCCCCAATGTAAAAGGACTATATATATTAAAGTTATGAATATCCAAAAAAGGATGTAAACATATAAGTTCTTGACGTTTTCAAGAATGGGATTTTCCATTATCTCTTTTTATGAATATTCAAAAGAACTTTACTTCGCCGCCGCCGAAAATTACTACTCCTTTAATAATCAAGGTTCTGGATTTGTCTATATCAGTGTCGAACATCCTGTTTCCCTTTTTGGAAAATCCCCCAAATATTGGGAAAACATCAACCACTACATTCCAGTCTTTTGGAACTATAAGAGTGGAACCACCAAAGATAGCCAAAACATCTATGAACTGCTGCCCATCAGCAAGTTTACAATTTGTGAGGTCTATTTCCGAGCCGCCGAAGATTGAAGTAATGTTTCCCCCCTGAAAATTATCGGACCTTATGGTTTTTTCGCCTCCGCCAAATACAGCAATTTCATCTATTTTATCCGTGTCGTACTTGCCGTTTCGTCTTAATCTAGAAGAACCTCCATGCCAAAGATTGCTTTTTTGCAGAAGGATTGACAAACCCAAGACGATAATAATAATGGGCCAAATTACGTCTGAATCATAATGTAGTTCTGGTATTATCATCGGAAGTAGAAAGAATAAACCTACGAGAAAGAGTGCTGTTCCGAAAAATCTATTCCTTGAGTTTATCATTATAATGAAGCCAATTACTGTAAAAACCATTGGCCACGAGAAAATTATGTTACCTAGGTTAAAAGATATTAGGTCTAGGTTGTCCAACAAATATAGGACTCCAACTGCAGTTATTAGAAGACCTATAACTAACCTCGTTCTCGACGTGCTTTTATTACTATGTTCTATCATTTTTTTCTCCTAAAATAATCTACTTAATTTGATAACTTAAAGAATTGGGTTATTGAAACTATCCCAATTGATCATTACTTTTTAATCCAGCAATTCCTCACATGCAAATCCCAAGTTGTTCACTCTGGAAGTGACATCATAAAGATTAAGATTACTGCCGATCACTCGTAAAACCTTGTCTCTATCTTCAAGATCAATAGTACATTCATTAAGTTTATAACTACCCAAAAGTTCGTTTTTTACATTCAAGAATTCTGCTTCAGAATTAATATTTGTTTTTAATATTAATATGTTCATTCAGTTCTCTCCTTCATATACTTTAATTTAGCCAGTCATAACGATTCTGTAAATCATTAATTCTTGTATAGAAAGTTATATGACAAGCTAAGCACTTTAAACAAAAAATCGGTGAAGTTCAGAAATTTATCGGTGAGTAGATGAATTTACTCGCAGGGATATGTATAATTTTTCAAACGCGCAACAGTTCATGTAAAAAACCTTCATTTTTACTAAATATTTGTAAACAAATTCATATTTCTCAACAACGCAAGAAGATAAGATATAACAATATAATAATGCTCACATTGCTTATACTTAAACTTATTTTAGTTAATTTTGTATAGTAGAATTCAAGCATGGGGAATATGAATTTTATTTCAATTATAATCCTGTTAAGTATCGGTCAGGGAGTTTTTCTTGGTATTCTACTTCTCAATCTTAACAGGGGTAATAAAACTGCTAACCGTCTTCTCGGTATTTTGATGTTGCTGTTTTCCTTCAGCATCAGCGGATTTTTGTTTGCTCATACAAATACTTATAAAAACATTCCCTGGATAATTGGAATTCCTTCTACTGTTTTATTTCTCTTTGGACCGTTGTTTTATTTCTACGTACAAGAATTGATAACTAAGAATTACCAGTTTAAGAAGAATGATTTATTACATCTTATTCCTTTTTTCTTATTGATATTATACAGAATCCCCTTTTTCTTTGAGAATACTAAAGACAAACTTGAATCTATTAAATATGGCTTTCAATTAAACGACAGTTTAATAATTCTATCATTACAAATAATTCATGTGTTTATGTATTTATTTTTCACAAAACGTTTGTTGAAGGAAAATGCTATAAATCTTAAATCGAGATTTTCTTCTTTAGAAGAACTTAATCTTCGCTGGATTAACTCCGGCATAAATGCCTTTTTGATTACTTTTGGTCTTGTTGCCGGATTTACAATCTCCTTTTTCTTTGGGCCTAACTTCTATACACATTTTAATGTTATTATCCCGCTCTTGGTCTCAGTAATAATATTATC
>JBJKPP010000009.1:0-17463 GCA_046706145.1 Ignavibacteriaceae bacterium
ATTGAAGAATGCGAGCGGTCCGCCGGGAGGATTGTTAATATCAACTTCAATACGATTTCCATCTACTTTCCTTGCTTCTGCTACTACTCTTGCTTTTGACATCTCTTGTAAACCACTGTAATTACCCGTTGAATCGGGGAGCCAATAAAGATTGTCATCAAGAATTTTTTTAGAACTATTAATTAATCTTAAGGATATAAAACCTCCCTTTGCAGAAAATAATTTATCTAAAATTCTCTTTATGGGATAAATCTTCTGAACTGATGATGGTCGTATTTCAACAAGCCATTGAAATACCAAAGAATCCTGACCGGCAATATTATAAGCTTTAACCTGAATCATGAGATTATGATAAGGTTCAAATGTATGATTTGCGATCATGAGCATTCCATCTACAGGATCATACATTGCATGGAGCGATACATCTGCATGATGCAAACCATACAATCCACCGTTTGGATCAAGATAATAGTCGTACATTTGTCCGCGCAATGCAGTCCACGGGTTTTGAGTTTTCCAGATAATTACTCCTGTGTACCAATTCCACATGTGCGCAATGTGGCCTTCCATTAGCGCTCTATATTGATTATAGTTTATAAGCTGCGCTATCTTAGTATATTCTTTTAAATCTGTAGGTTTTCCATACTTATCCATAAAATTTCCGTACCAGCTGGGCCTGTGGTATCTCCAAACCGAGTCTATACTAGTCCAAGTGGAACCTGGAAGCACGAGATCTTTAGGCGGCATAAAACGTTCGAGTGATTGGTAATCACCAATGCCAACGGAACCAACTTCAGAATTAAAAGGGAAGGAACGCTCTTCCCAAAAATAGCTGAGGGGCTTTATATAATATACCCCATCTCCGTTTCCGCCGATGGAGTTGTGAGACATGCTGTCGGCATTGGAATATTCAAAGAAATAACGCGTGCTGTCTAAATCGGGAAGCAAAGAATCTTCCATTGTTGTAAGGATATCCTCGGGTGGTGGAATTTCGTTGCCGCCGCAGTAAAATGCAAGAGAGGGGTGATTTCGCAGCATCCTAACCTGATCTGCTACTGATTTGAGAAATAGTTTATGATCGTCAGGATAATTCCGGCGTGTCCATTGGTCATCTTTTTTCATCGGATCAAACCACTTACCGTTGCAATCGCCGGAAATCCAGAAATCCTGAAATACTAGTATCCCATATTTGTCACATGCATTATAGAATTCAGGTCTTTCGGTTATACCTCCGCCCCAAACGCGGATAAGATTTAGATTCATTTCTTTGTGGAAACGAACTTCTGCATCATAGCGTTCCGGTGTAAATCTTAGCATTGCATCCGAAGTGATCCAGTTGCCGCCTTTAATAAAAATTCTCTGTCCGTTTACAAGTACTTCACGACTGCGGGTACGGCTGTTCCATTTAGTATGTATTTCTCGAATTCCGGTTGTTACGTCTTTTTCATCCAACAACTGGTTGTTGTTTCCAATGAATTGAAACTTTAATGTGTACAAAGGCTGTTTGCCATATCCGTTGGGCCACCAGAGCTTTGGATTTTTCAATATAAAGTCGGGCAATTGTATTTTTGTATTAGATACCGGCTGCAGTGAGACTTCTTTTTTTATTACATCATTTCCAAGAATAACTTCTAAAGTTCCACGAACGGTCTGGTTGGCCGGATTTTCTATATTAGTGCTTGTTCTGATAATAGCCGGAGCCTGGGGCTGGCCAGGAAATCTTTTCCCTGGAACCAAAATTATAACATGTGGATATTTTAACTCAATGGTATTAGTTTTTTCAATTGACACTTTATCCCATATGCCAGTGTTACGATCATGTATTGGCTGAATCCAATCCCAGCCTGCTGTATATTGACTCGAAACATTTCTTGCAATAGTTCCATCGCCGCCTTGACCTCCATTTGGATTTCCGACAGGGTCGGGAGGATATACAATTACAGCCAACCTATTGTTACCATCTTTAGAAAGAAAGGAAGTAATGTTGTAGGTCTGGCGCAGGAACATTCCGTAATGAGTAACCTTATTTAACTTGTATCCATTGAGATATACATCGCAGCCGTAATTAACCCCACGGAAGTGCAGCCAAATTTGTTCACTTCCTTTGGGAGCTGGCTCGTGGAAGTTTTTCACAAACCAGTATGTATAATAGTCACGTCCCGTATCATATATGTCAGGGATTTTTTTATTGTTCATTCCATAAAACGGATCCGGGATAAGTTTGTTGTTTAACAATGTAGTCAATACAGTTCCGGGTACGGTTGCAGGAATCCAGTCCGATAATGAATAAGATGGCTGTGATAATTCTTCTCCTGTTGATTTCACTTCCTTGATGTTTTTACATACCCAGCCAGAATCTAATTCGTACTGGTTGTTTGGAAAATTTAATTCGTTTTTTTGTGTTGATATATAAGTAGTGCCACATCCAGACAGAAACCATAGGGAAGTGAAAATTAATATCAGAATAGAAATACTTTTATACATTATTTAACAACCTTCCAATATTTTGACGGAGTTAAGAGACTGGATTTGTAAAGTTTTGTAGTTTTCACAATTTCTTAGTCATCCTTGTAATTGGGTCATACAGCAAAAGTCTTCTGGACTAAAATAATTTTTTGGATGATGAAAAAATAACAATAATAATGTATTGAAACTTTGATATATATTTATTGCGACAAATGTTTTAATAAACAGGGCAAAAACAAGAAACCCCAACCGTTTTAGATTGGGGCTTATCTTGTGAGGAGGCTTGTGAAGTTAATAATACTTATTCAATTTTTTGTAACATTTGGATATTCAGCGTTTACAGAAGTAACTTCAAATTTATTTAGTATAATATTGCCGACTTTTCTTACTAGAGGATCAGCATCATTTTTTGCTAATTGCTTTACAGCGTTAATTGCTTCAGTAGTTCCAATTTTATATAGTGTTAACGCAATCAACATCCTTGTATCAGAATTTTCCTCATTATCTAGTACTTCGATCATGGGTTTAACTAGTTCCTCAATTTCGTAGTATCCAGCTATCTGTACACAGCTCCTCTTTAATCCCTCAACATTAGATCTCAGCCCCATTTCTAGATTTTTAATTACAATTCCAGGAATATCGGAGCCGCTGGCTTTTGTGAATTTATTATGAAGAGAATTCATGGCAGAAATATTAATTGTTAATAATATCCCCATCAAAACGACTGCTACCAGATTTGCTATTGTGTGTCTTCTTGCTTTCATTTTTTTTACCTCCTTTTAGTTTGTTTCCTATTTGAATATCTGCAATCTCTGATTCAAACTTAGCAGATAGAATTGTAATGGGTGTCATCTACAGGTAAACGATTGTAAAAGATTGTCATAGAATCTTGTAAGTGAACGTACGTAAGGATGTAGTTGATTTTAAATCTGAAACAAATAAAACCCCAACCGTTTTAGATTGGGGTTTATCTTGTGAGGAGGTACGTGTGTTTTGTAAGGCTTAACTCACTTTCCAATGACATTTATATCCATTGTATTTGCAGCTGTAATTTCAAATTGATTGAGCAATACCTTTCCAATATTCTTTACTGTAGGATCTGAATCATTGCTAGCTAATTCCTGTATGGTTCTCATTGCATCGTTCCCTCCGATTTTATAAAGCGCCAGCGCTATAAGAACTCTTGTATAAGTATTATGATCGTCTGTTAATTGTTCTCTGAGTGATCCGACAAGCTCGCGGATCTCGTAAAATCCGGCACAGAAAATACAACTTCTTTTTAAACCTACGTTATCAGATTTCAAACCCGCTTCTAAGTTCTTGATCATCATTTCGGGAATAGTAGAATTAGAAGTTTCTGTAAATTCATTTTGAAGAAAATTCATGGCAGATACACTATTTGTTAATAATATCCCCATCAATATTACTGCCACCATTTTTGCTATTGTTTGTCCTCTAGCTTTCATTTTGTTTACCTCCTTTTAATTTGTTTCTTAATTGAATATCTGCAATCTCTGATTCAAACTTAATAGATAGAATTGTAATGGGTGTCATTTACAAGTAAACGATTGTAAAAGATTGTCATAGTACTTTGCAAGTGAGCTGCATCTGAATATGATTAATAATCCTGAATGAAGAAATTTATAAGTGAGTTTTGGATACCATCTTTAAAAAAATGCATCCCGGTTAGACAGGGATGCACTGTAAATTGTAGTATTGTTTAACTTAAAATATTAATCTGAATTGAAGAAAATATCAAGAATGTTTTTCTTCGATTTATTTTTCTCCCAGAACTTTATGTAACGTTCCTGCGAGATTAGTCCGATCGGTCCCTGGTATATACCGCCATCTCGCCATCCATCATAAACCCTGACCGCAATAACATTATTTTCATTTGTTTTTATCAAGCCGTCCGGAAGATAATATCCCCTGAATTGATCATATTCTTTTTGATCGATCGAGTTTTTAGTAGAGTCATCGTAAATAACACCTGTGGAACCTACCAACTGGCCATTTACATAAACTTCATCCAGGTCATCAATTTTGCCCATCATCAGAACTAATTTTTTGCTGCTAAGGGTACCGGGTATTGTGAAGGTTTTTCTATACCAGGCAAATCCATCATAATCTTTGTATCCCTGGGATTCCCAATAAGCAGGCACAAATAATTTTTTCCAGTCTTTATCATTAAAATCTTTTTGTTTCCATTCTTTTTTATCGCCGGTCTTGAATTTCCATTCTCCTTGAAGGTCAACTTCTGCCTCTAATTCATTAGGGATATAATATAAACCAATTTCCCCGCTGTTAATTCCTCCGCCTAACTGTGAGTCGAAAACTCTCACTGCAATTACATTGTCGCCGTTTTTCTTAAAGTCTTTAACCGGAACTGAATATTCTCTATATGCATTGTAAGCTGTTTCATAATTTGGAGGAAATGATCCGGAGGAGCCAACCATTTTTCCATTAACAAATGTCTGGTCAATATCGTCAATTGTTCCTAGCTTTAGATAAATTACTGAACCATCGAAATTTCCGTGAAACTCGAAGTGTTTTCTGTACCATGCATAACCGTTATATCCGTTAAATCCTTGATCTTCCCAATAAGCGGGTACTTTAATTTCTTCCCAATTATAATCGTCATAGGAAGGGTTAGCCCAGTTCATATCATCGCCAATGCTGAATTTCCAATAACCTTTTAGATTTATCAGCCTTTCTTTTTTCTGAGCTAATGCGGCTTGTGTAAACAAGCTGAAAAATAAAATTGCTGTGAAGTAATAAAGAACTATTTTAGTTTTTGATTTCATGATCATTCTCCCAACTTTCTGCAGCAAATTTATAATTAGAAAATTATAAAATGGTCATTTTAGGGTAAAGGATTGTAAAAAATTGTCATCACGTAAGCGATTATTGACGATTTTTGAAGTGGTTAATCCCCGGAAAAACTGCTTTAATATATAAGTTTGTAGCCAATTCCATGCACAGTCAAAATTACCTTTGGGTGGTCGGGATTTTTCTCAATCTTCTGTCTTAATTTTAAGATAAAATTATCTACAGTTCTTGTGGTTGGACTTTCATCATAGCCCCACACATTATTTAACAAATCTTCCCGGCTTACTGTAGAATTCTTGTTAGTCCAAAGATAGTTTAAAATCTCAAATTCTTTATGAGACATTTGTATAGCGATATCGTCCTCCAGAGCGTTGTATGTTGCGAAGTTTACAACAATTCTACCTATGTTTATAAAAGTATCCTTCCCGGCAGATTTTGCTTTATCTTCACCTCTTCTCAATACAGCTTTTATTCTTGCAAGAAGTTCTCTTAGTCCAAATGGTTTTGTTACATAATCATCGGCACCCAATTCAAGACCAAGAACTTTATCTATTTCTTCGCCCTTTGCGGTAAGAAGAATAATCGGAGTGCTGTTTCCTCTTTTACGTACGGTTTTGCATACGTCGAAACCAGACATTTTAGGGAGCATAACATCAAGAAGAACCAGGTTGTAATCACCATCGAGGATGCTATTTAATCCTGATTCTCCGTCCTCTACAAGATCTACTTCGTAACCTTCAAATTCAAGATTGTCTTTTAAACCAATACGCATATTGGGTTCGTCTTCTACAACCAGAATTTTAGTCATTTGTTTCCCCTTTATGAATATTATTAATTGGAAAAGATAATATAAAACTGCTTCCTTCGTTAAGTTTGCTCTTAACTTTTATTTTACCTTTATGTGCATCAACAATATGTTTTACGAGTGTTAGGCCGAGACCAGTGCCTTTCGTATTGTGTACTAAGCCGTCGTTAACTCTAAAGAATTTTTCAAATACTTTCTTCTGATTTTCTTCTGAGATTCCAACGCCTTTATCTTTTACTTCTATAAAAATAGAATTTCCTTCAACTCCTGTTGCAATTGAAATTTCTTTTTTATCTATGCTGTATTTAATTGCATTGTCTATAAGATTTATTACTGCTTCCGATATTGCTTCGGCGTCAGCTTGTATTTCGGGAAGTGATATATCAGCAGTGAGCGAAAACTGAAAGCCGCTGTTTTTAAGATGAAACTGATATGAATTATATACTTCTTCAACTAAATAATTTATGTTTACATTCGAAAGGCGGTAATCTCTTTTGCCCGCTTCGATCTTTGAAAAACTCAAAATTTTATTTACAATTCTACTAAGCCTGGCTGCTTCCTTGCTAATAATTGAATAATATTCTCTCTTTTTTTCTTCTGTAGTCACTCTACCCATCTCCAGGGTTTCCGCAAACATACTTATAAGTGCTAGTGGAGTACGGAGTTCATGCGAAACATTTGATACGAAGTCTGATTTAATTTTTGCAAGTTCCATTTCCTTCCTAATATTTCGAAATACTATATAAACGCCTGCTATTAAAACTAACACTAACACTAAGATTAACATGAGGTTTGTTCTTGAGCGGGATTTGGCCAGAGTTTCAATAGTTTCACCTTTTAGCAATATTCCAAGTTGGTAATTAGGAATTAGCCAAAGTGTTTTCTTCTGCTGCACTCGCTTGTTTTGAAGGTCGGCTGTTGTGAAGATAAAATTGTTTGAAGTTTTAGCTTTAAGAGATGAGCAAGTAATTATGAATTTGTCTCCGGCAATTTCTTTTATCTTAGTTCCTAAAATATCTTTTACAAATTTTACCGGGTCTAAAATCATTATACAAATGTTTCTTGTTCCTGCAGGGTCATCTAGGAGAAAAATCAGAGTTGTACTTGTATCGGTTGATTCTTCCGGTACCGGTTCTATTTTATCGTATCCGACTCTTTTATAAGTAAAAAGTCTTTTGATTTTAACAGAGGCGTTTTTTAGTGTATTCTCAATGTCGTAGGAATGCTTCTGAATATTAGCTGATGTGTTCGACTGATAGTATAATTCAGAAGTTTTCTGCGCATTTATACTATCTGTAAAAGCAATTAATTTAATTGCCCTATTGATATTGAGAAAACTATCGGCTTTTGTTTTAAAGTAACCCTGGTGAAGCACTCTATCATCCAGGAGCAAATTTAAGTCGCTTCGCCAAGCGGAGATTACATCTTCCGAATATTGATTTACAGAAAATAAGATTGCATCAAGCTGGTTATTGTATATTTCTTGTATTTCAGCTTCTCTTTCACTAAGAGAATTAATTTCGTAGAGTGAAAAAATTAATGCAGGGAGGATAACAATTAGTATCAGAATTAAAGCGATTTTCTTAATCGAATTATTCATCACTTTAAATTTAAATAAATGGATTGAAAAAAGGGCAGGACAACTGCTTATTTCTTTAGTCTGAAAGAAAAGGGAGTCAGTCACACATTGGGTAGGGACAAGCATGACTTGTCCCTACAATTCTTTACTTTTTTAGTTTGCCGTTTGTGTTTGGAGTTTTTTGTCTAAACTGAGCGGACCGCTTCCATAGTACGCAATCAATAATGCGGCTCCTACCATCGAAAGATTCTTAAAGAACATTGCCATTTGCATTTGCGCCATCATCTGGTTCGACACTGCCCAGAAGTTGTGCATGATTAGTGTAACCGGTATAAGAAAAAGTATGATTAACCAGGCTCCTAATTTTGCTTTATAACCGAATGCTATGCTGAGTCCACCGAGAAAAGCAATAATTCCAGATAGTGGAACCGCTATAGATGCTAGAGGGACTCCTGCAGATGCTGCATAACTTATGTCCTGCTGTGTAAAGTGTCCCATGACAGCCATAATAAAAATAAATGAAAAGAGAATCCTTCCAACTAACACTGCGTATTTCATGTTTGTTTCCTTTCTTTGTGATTATGTCATTGAATAAACTGCGTCTCGGCCTACAGGATAATCAAGATAACCTTTAGCGCCGGGTGTGTAGAAAGTGTTTTTATCAGCAGTCTGAAGCTCCGATCCGAGCTTCAATTTGTTAACAAGATCGGGATTTGAAATAAAATACCTTCCAAATGCGATTAGATCAGCTTTAAATTCTTGAAGATCTTGTTCTGCTTTTTCAGCATCATATCCTCCTGCCAATATTAAAGTTCCCATAAAATTATTCCTTATTTCTTCTTTAACTTTAGGGCTGACAGATGGAGCTCCCATTGAGCTATGATCCACTATGTGCATATAAACAAGTCCTATTTTGTCCAGTTTTTCAGCTAGAAGGGAATATGTTTCGTCAATTTCATTGTAAAATTGCATTCCATTTGAAACACCGTACGGAGAGACACGTATTCCGAGTCTGTTTGCTCCAATAGCATCGGCTACTTTTTGCGTCAACTCAAGAGCAAAACGAATCCTATTTTCTATATTTCCACCATACTCATCGGTGCGCTGATTTACGCTGGGGTTTATGAATTGTTCAATTAAATAACCATTTGCGCCATGCAGTTCGACTCCATCAAAACCGGCTTCAATTGCCAGCATAGCTGCGTTTACAAACTCATTAATCGTGTGCGATATTTCTTCTTTACTCATTTCTTCCGGTGTTGGGAATGGCTGTAGTTGTGCTTTGTCTGTCCATACTTCTCCTTTGATAGCTACCGGCGAAGACGAAAGAATCTTTGTACCTTCGGGCATATTTAAATGGTGAGAAACTCGACCAGTATGAACGAGTTGAACGAAGATGTTTCCGCCATTATTGTGGACAGCCTGGGTAACTTTTCTCCATCCAGTAACTTGGTCTTCATTAAATAATCCCGGAATACGTGCGTAACCAAGTCCATTGGGAGAAACGGCAGTAGCTTCAGTAATTAATAAGCCCGCCTCTGACCTAAGAGCATAATATTTTTTCATTAAGTCGTTTGGTACGTTACCGATAGCACGGCTTCTCGTCATTGGTGCCATTACGATTCTATTCTTAAGAGTAATCTGTCCTAAGTCGTAACTGCTAAAGAGAATTCTTCCCATAATTATGTCCTTTCGTTTATTTATGTTTAAGTAAAAAAATATTAAATGTCGCTACATATTATTGATACATCGAAATATATCGATGATTTAGAGCAAAAAATTTTTATGTTTTCATACTATCTGACAATAATTTCTTATAATTGATTAATGCTTCTTTATTGACGGTAACTTTCACATGTCTCCCATTTTTCTCTGCATTCAAAAGACCAGCTTCCGTTAGAATCTTTATATGATGGGAAACAGTCGGTTGAGAAAGTTCCGCAATATTTTCCGCATCGCCGCAGCAAATGCTACCTCTTTTTGAAATCTCCTCGAGCATCCTTAATCTTGTTTTGTCGGAAAGGGCCTTGGAAATTTTGACTATATTTTCTTCACTGTTATTTATAATCATATATTTAAATATATCGATATGTTATAAGTAAGTCAAGATCGTGTATAGTATGTATGTGATGCCGGTAACTTACTTATAAATAATCTTTATACTAAATTTCAATCAAATAAAAAGGGAGACAATATGAAAGCATCAATTTTAGCCCTTCTAGTTTTCATTTCAACAAGCTTTGCACAATACAATTATGTCAATGATTCGATTGTTCTTAACGTGGTTAAAGACACTGCAGTTACTGCTGACGAAATGATAATACAAATTTCTGTGAACAAAACAGACACATCCTCTTCAAAAATAGATATAACGAGCCATAATAATCTTGTCGACGTAGTGAATGTTCTAAAAAAGTATGGTTATAAAAATGAAGATATTTACTTAATTACAAGTAATCTTCGGCTTGAATATGGGAGACCACCTAATCGTTATTCGTCAGTACAAAGTTACAAAATAATATTAGATAAATTCGCTCTATACGACCAGCTTAAAAGAGACCTCGTACATGCTGGTGCAACAGAAGTAAGTATTTCCGGATTTTGGTGTACTAATTACGATGTGATAAAGAAAATCTTATATAATGAAGCACTCGCAGAAGCGAAGGCTAGAGCAAAATACTTCTGTTCTAAAATAGGAGCGAAGAGTTTCAGTATAGTAAATTTAACGGACTATTCAAGAGATGAATCAATAAACGGAAATATATCGTTTATGAACAATCGTCCTGGTTTTGTTGGAGGAGCACTAGTTGTTGAAGCAGAAGGAGCTCCAAACGTTAAACCTACCATAACTAATGGTCAGTTGAATATAGCTGTGTCCTTGCACGTTATTTTCAAGTATAAACGTTAAAAGCAATGTTTAAAAAAATGTGGATTATGTAATTCATCAACGCTTTTGTTAAGTTGAAAGAAAAACATAAGTGCCTTTGCTGAAATATCAATATTTCAGATTATTCATTTGTAGGATTGCTACATTTTCAACGCCCGTAATTTTGGTGCAACTTTTCTAACTGTTGCTACCACGAGCAATGTCATTGTTCCGCCAAAAACGACCGAAGGAATAAGACCAATTAGCTTAGCTGCCACACCTGATTCAAATGAACCAAGTTCATTCGATGAACTCAAAAAAACACCGTTGACTGCAGAAACTCTTCCTCGCATTTCATCTGGAGTGAGGAGTTGAATAATAGTTGCTCTTATTACAACACTTACATTGTCAAATATTCCGCTTAAAAAGAGCATAAATAAAGATAGGTATATATTTTTAGAGAGTGCAAAAAGAATAATAGAAACACCAAATCCAAAGACACAAAATAAAAGATTTCTCCCTGCATTTTTGAAAAACGGATAATGTGTTTGAACTATTGACATAATAATTTCGCCGACAGCGGGTGCGGCGCGCAAAAATCCGAGTCCTTTTGCTCCGATGTGCAAAACGCGGTCAGCAAAAATGGGCAGTACAGCAACAGCTCCTCCGAAAAAAACGCCGAACATATCCAAAGTAATTGCACTTAAAATAATTTGATTCTTGAAAACAAATTTCAATCCCTCCGAAAGACTTTTACCTATTGACTCTTTTGTTTTTTGCTCGGGGGGAGGTTTTTTAGTTACCCTTGTAAATAATATGAATCCGGTTAAACTCAGAACAACAACAGTTGTATAAGCAGTTCCCACACCAAAGAAACCATAAAGCAAACCTCCTACGGCAGGGCCGCTTACTTCTGCCGTTTGCCATGCCAGGCTATTCCATGTGTATGCATTCCCATATAATTGGCGGGGAATAAGCTGTGCGGCAAACGCAGTTTGTGTAGGAGCCATGAAACCGCGAGCTAATCCAGTGATAACTATAACGACGTAAATAGGAAAAGCTCCATGCTGTTGAAGAATTGAATGAAATAGAGTTGAAATTAGAAGTAGGGCAACTGCACAAACAAAATATACAAGATTCGCTGACAAAATAATTTCTTTACGACTAACTCTATCTGCAACGTGACCGGCAAAAAGTGTTACACTCAAGAAAGGTATGGCTTCTGAGAGGCCGATTAATCCTAATGAAAGTGCATCGTGAGTAAGCTGGTATATTTGCCATCCGACAATAAGTGATTGCATTTGTATGCCGAATGTCAGCAAGAAGCGTGCACTTATGTACCACTTAAAGTCTTTTATCTTGAGTGATGCATAGGCATCTGATGTATCTAACTTGAAATCCATACAAGCAAATTGAAAATGCAAATATAGTTGTTTTTGATGGCTTATGTTGACGAGTTCAAGGGTAGGAATTAAAAAAATGGTGCTCTCCGAAATAATTTGAAAGCCGGGAATTTATTTGGAGTACATGAGTTATGATAAATATCTGAAAATATCTCAAGATTATATCAGTTTTATTTTTATGTACTTTTCTTAGCGTAAGAAAAGTACCAAAAGAACATGCACTGAAAAAGAATTGCGGAAATTGAATTTCGTTTCGCTAAAATAAATAAACTTCCCCGACAAGTCAGGGTCAAACAGTATTTATTTTTATACGCTCCACTCAATTCAATTTTTTTATTCGCCCTTCTTTTTAGGTGCGTTAGCTAAATTCATTTTATCTTGAATCAGCATAAAAAAGAACAAAAAATTCTAATCTAAGATTCTTGAGAGTATTTTAATTACTTCGGTCAGATTCTTTGCTTCGAAATTTGGTCTGGGATTGTAATCTTCGGGCAAGGGATATTTTGTTTTTCCAGTGTAAACTAAAATTCCTTTTCCACCATATTTTTGAGCGGCGAGAACATCGTTTTCAACATCGTCTCCAATCATTATAAAAGGTCTGTGTATGTTACTTTCTAAAGACTCAAGTGCCATCTGAAAATATATTTTTGACGGTTTCCCAATTAGGATAGATTTCTTTGAAGATGAATATTCGATTGCAGAAATAAATGCGCCTGCATCGAGAGCGAGGTTTTTCCCGCCAGGTTTCCAGTATTTATTTTTCTGCATAGCAACTATTTCGGCGCCTTCAAAAACTTTTCTAAAGATTTCATTCATAGTTTCGTAAGTCCATCCTCTGCCAAGATCTCCGATAACTATTGCTTCAGGGTTTTTATCATCTATAAATTCCAAAAATACTCCACGTATTTTTTCATCACAATAAACCGAAACCTTCTTATAATTTTTTTTAACATAATTATATGAAGCATCCACGGTAGTCATAATAGGAATGTTACATTCCATTGAATTTTCCTTTAGGAATGTTTTTACATCTTTAGAAGTCTTTAAGGTTGAGTTGCTGATAATATGAGAAGGTATTTTATTTTCAGCTAAGAACTCAAGAAATTCTTTTGCATCTTCCGCAGGTTTACCGCCAATGTTTATTATTCCATCGAAATCGATTAGGACAGGGAGAGTATTGTTCATTGTAGCAAAATTGTTATAGAGACAGGTAATGACCTGTCTCTACGAATGAAAAATGTTTAAGCAGTTTTTGCTTCCGCAAGTTTTGGGAATTTGATCTTTGCCAATTCATATGAGCCAAACAAAACTGCTGAGAAGAAAAGATCACCTGCAACATTATAACCAAAAAACGGAATCGCCGCAGTGTAACTTTCCATTATACCCATAAAAGTGTGAGGATAAAGTGTTATACCGGGTAACAGCGCAAAATTTGTAATCAGAAAGAAAGCAACCGAAGAGGAGATAGAAGCCAAAGCTATTCTCGTCGGTTTCTTATTATTTCTCAAAGACATTCCAATGAATACGATTAAGACGAAACTTAAATACACAACCCACATTCCCGAATAAAAACCGATTACCAAATCTGAAACAAAAAGTGCAGCCAATGGAATAATGAATGCTAGTTTCTTGTTTGTAATATATGCTCCGCCAAACAACGCCATTGCGCCAACGGCTGTAAAGTTAGGATAATGTGGAATAAGTCTTGTGAAAGCTGCGACCAAAATCATACCTATCACAGTCAAAAATCCCGGGCTAATAAGTTTTGACTTCATCTTTATCTCCTTTTCTTAAAGGGTTATTTAATTAGTTTAAATATAAAAAAGTTTTTATCAAAATAAGTTCTCTAGTTTTAATTTAACTCCGCCATATATAGAAAATTGTGCTGACGCATATCCATAAACCTGTTCATAGTATTCGTTCAGCAAATTATCTATTCGTGTGTAAATTTGAACATAATCCGTTAAAGAATAATTTAAAGATATATTAATTAAAGTATATGAGGTTAGATTAACTCTTACAACAGAATAATCAGGCAAAAAGTCCAGGTCATCTCTTTTCCCAACATAAGTCATTTGAACATTTGATGACAATTTATCAATCGGCGTATAATAGATATCCAAAGAAAATTTATTTTTTGGCCTTCTAAGGAGTGGTTTGTTGTGATAAAGTGGATCCTGTCTTTCGTCTTTTGTGTTTGTGTAAGTATAATTTGCATCGAGTTTCAGGTTTTTAAGGATTCTCATTCCAAACTCTGCTTCAATTCCGCTGGTTACAGCTTTATCTATGTTGATGGTTTTATAGTTGTTGTTGGGATCGGAGGCAAATAGATTCTTAAAATTATTCCCGAAATAAGTTACAGCAAAACTAATATTTCCGTTTAGTATAAACTGTTCAAAACCTGCATCCCAGCCTGTACTTTCCTCAGGCTTTAAATCTTTGTTGCCATATGTTGGATCAAAAAGATCATAAAGTGAAGGGGCTTTAAAAGCTGTTCCAAAGGTAGTCTTTAATTTTGTACCTGTTTGCTTAATTAAAAAGGCAGGGGCAATTCTATAAGTAATCTTCGAATTGAAAAGCTGATTATTTTCATAACGGATACCAACATTTGCAAACATTGAGTTTTGCAAATTCACTTGGTTTTCCAGATAGACTCCATTGGATGTTATGCTGCTTAGTGGTAAGATACTAGTGTAAGGAAAATTATCTGAGTTATAGTAGTAAATTGAATTTGCTGTTTGCCTGTCAGATTCAAACCCTGCAACTACATTGTAGAAATCTGATATATTCAGATTATTCTGAAATTCAAAGTGATATCTCTTGCCGTTATAAAAACTCCTCGAAAATGCTGGATTATAAAGCGTGGAGTCGAAGCTGTAGCCCCTGAAATTTCTAAAAATAGAAAAGCTGATTTTTGAATGAAGCAATTGTCCAAGTGGAATAACATCTGCTTCGGTTTTAAATGCGTATTCATTTATATGCTGAAGATAAGTAGGATCATCTCCGAAATATCCACCATGCTGGTCTAAGGCGGTATTTGATTTATTGTATCTATAAAACACATTGAAATTGATTACTTTGCTAAGATCAAGACCAAACCTGGACGTTAAATAGTAGTTTGTTGAACCGTCTTTCTCAGTGTTTCCGTATTTTTTAGATGCTGCAGAGAATCCATCCGAATGAAATTTGCTGATAGAAACTGAATAGTTAAAAATATTGTAAGAACCATTAAGCGCTGCTCCTGCCTTGTAAGTATTATATGTTCCACCTTCTGAGTAAAGATCAAGTTTTGGTTTTCCTTGACCTTTTTTAGTAATGATATTTATTACGCCAGAAAGTGCATCTGAACCGTACAAGGTACTTTGTGGACCGCGCAAAACTTCAATCCTTTGAATATTATCTGTTGAAAGATTGGAAAAGTCATAGGTATCGGTTGGGTCGTCGGTCATATTTGCTTCGACGCCATCTATTAAAACCATGGTATAATCTGCATTACCGCCTCGGATGTAAACTGATGACAATTCTCCTGGCCCACCTTGCTGAGTTATTGAGACTCCCGGCACATCGTTAAGAAGATCAATTACATTATTATAATTCTTGTCAGCAATTTCCTGGGAATCAATCACAGTTATGGAGTTCGCAATCTCATACGAGGGAGTTGGATATTTATTAGCTGTAACTACAACTTCGGAAAGTTTATAAATTCCCGATGAATCGGTTTTTTGAACTGTTAGGTTCTGGGAAAATAAAAAAGCCGGTGAACATAAAATTATAAAAAGAGGAAAAATAGATTTAAAAGAAAACATAGAAGTTACTCCTGACAAATTTGATTAAGGAAATAACTTCGAAGGGAGTGGAAAATAAAAACGATTTGTTTTTCAATCATTCCTCGCCTGCGAAGGTTGATTAATTATTTAGCTTACGGCAGGTCTCCTGGCTTAAAGCAACGTGCAGCGCCTTCCCGCTCCATTTTGGGCAGTGGCAACGTGCTGCATTATAGGCTTCGTACAGTTGCGCGGCAGCTCCGGAATTTAACCGGATTCCCTATTCTTCCCGACTTTATCGGGACACCGTAACTTTTGTAAGAACTAAATTCAAGATAGTATGAATAATCTTAATTTCAAAATTTCGGTAATGTCCTAATTTCACAAACTGTATAATAATCTAAACATGTCATTCTGAATTCAATTCAGAATCTGCATTGTTCCATAGATTCCGAATCAAGTTCGGAATGACAAAATATGAAATTAGGACACTACTAAAATTTCCATAAGCAATAATTAGTTTGCTTCCCTTATCACTTTTTAAACTTTAATATTCTTAAATTAATATATTTACTTTACGCACTGTCTTAATCTTAAATCATAACCTGCCCGTCCGGCAGGCGGGTCTTGTTCTTAATCGAGTCAAAAAAAGAGTAAGATTAAAAGTAAGAGCAAGATTAAGAATTTTTTGCGTAACATAAGTTAGTAGAACAGTAATTATGTCCGTCAAATTAAGGAGCTGAGATGAAACCCAGAGTTTCCTTTTACGTGTTGCTAATCTTTGTATTTTTAGTGGGAACTGTTTATCCTCAAGTAGAGCCGGGAAAGAAAGAAGAAAAAGATAGACACACATTCAAAATGATTTATGAGGTGGATGCAACTTCAGTGAAGAATCAGGCAAGGACCGGAACTTGCTGGGACTTTGCAACAAATTCATTCCTGGAAAGTGAGTTGTTGAGAATGGGAAAGGGAAGATATAATTTGTCGGAAATGTTTAATGTTAGATATTCGTATCCTTTGAGAGCGGAAAAGTATGTTAGATATCACGGGCATTTTGCTTTTGACGAAGGCGGGCTTGCTCATGATGTGTTAAAAATTTTTGACACCTACGGTGCTGTTCCATATTCTGTTTACCCTGGCCTTGAGCCTGGCGATACGTTATATGACAATACAGAAATGGATGCTGTTCTAGATGCTGTGCTGAAAACAATTGTTTCAAGGAAGAAAATCACTCAGCATTATAAAGATTTAGTTAATGCGATATGTGATATTTATCTCGGTAAGGTTCCTAAAACCTTTGAATACAAAGGGAAAGAATATACTCCGAAGAGTTTTGCAAAGAGTCTTGGAATAAATACAAATGACTATGTCGAAATAACTTCGTTTACTCATCATCCATTTTATTCAAAGTTTGTTCTGGAAGTACCGGATAACTGGGAAGATGCAGAATATTACAATGTGCCGCTTGGCGATTTAATTAAGATAATGAATAATGCTCTTTCAACTGGTTATTCAATCGCCTGGGATGGGGACGTTGACAAGGATAATTTCTACAGAAAAAAAGGATACGCGGTTGTTCCTATTAACGATGATGATACTGCAAGCACAGAGCCTGAAAAAGAAAAAGACGTAACACAGGAAATGAGGCAGAAAGCTTACAATGATTACACAACAACAGATGAACATTTAATGCATATTGTCGGCTTAGCAAAAGACCAGGCAGGTACAACATTTTATTATACGAAAAATTC
>JBJKPP010000010.1:0-15423 GCA_046706145.1 Ignavibacteriaceae bacterium
TTAAGCAAAGTTGGACCTGTACCAAAATACCTTTGAATTATTAGATTCTTAACTTATATTACAGTAATAATTATCTTGTTTAAGGATTTAGTATATACGGATCAATTAAGCCTTCTTCTCAACTAAAGTATATTTAAAGAGGAGGTGTTAAGATGGCAGTACTAAAAATAAAACACTTTATTCATCTCATTTCGGATTCCGCTCCACTCTTATTTTTGCTATTCTTAGCTTTTGGGTGGGCAGTAGCATATACTATCTATATATTATTTGCAGTGATATTTCTCGGCGGACAATAAAAGAGCTTATTAGTATTTTCTAATATATAGTTGGATATTTTTAGACTTTGTATAGACTTTTCTTTGAATCAAAATTTTGATCCGAACAAATCTAGATTATTACCATTGCTGAACCTTAAAGGATTCGGATGGAGAAATAATAGAGAATTTATATATAGAATTTAAGTTACCACCAAATTTAGCCTACAGAATAGCTTCGGATTTATAAGATAATTTGTAACTTTCCAATAACTAAGATTGTACATTTTCTCATTATCTTTGTTTAAATCATCCTAGAAGTGCTTCCATGTCAGATAAAGATGTCCTCGCAAAAATGTTAGTTGAGCTTGAAAACATTAGGGATAACCTCCAAATCATTAAAGAAGATGTTATTTCTCATCATGAACTTCTTATCGATAAACTTTCAAGTATAGAAAATCTGTCCAGTGAATTGAAACAAATAGAAAACAAATTGCAAAATATAAAACTAGACATGAATGCTAAGCACGAGCTCCTTATTCATAAATTATCTGTAATTGAAAGTCTTTCAGATAGAACAAAACAAATTATAGAATACATTATAGGTCCCGATACACGGTAGAATTTAACACAGTGTAATATTTAACTGATTTTGTGTTTGTTGAAGAGTTAACTAAAGCATTAATAATTGTTAATTTGAGTCATAAAATTTTCGGTTTGATTGCTATATTAATAGTATATATTCTTCCCATTTGATAACTTAAGTTAAATTAGTTTTCTTGTTTTTATGAAATTTACGTTGATTTTTAGCATATGGCTAAAATAACCAAACTATTTCCGTGGCTACCTATCCGACACAAGTTGCTTATCGCATTTACAGGACTTTCCTTAGTCCCAATTATTATTATCGGCATGTATGGAATTGCAAGCAATACAAAAATGATGAAACATATCGCAATTCAGAACCTAAGCCATGATCTTGCGTTACTTCAAGAAAATACTGCAAACACAATGGCAGGAATAGAAAGTGATCTTCATATTATTAGAAATTCTTTCTTGGATCAAAGCTTTGTGACAATAATGGATAATCACTCGCATATTTTATATGCTCATGCCGCTCCTAACTGGGGTAATAGACTTTTATCTTTTCTAAAAACAAGAGAGATTTATTACCAAATCAGACTCATTGACCACGTTGGGGATGAAATAGCATGTGTGAGATCAACTTCTAAAAATTCGAGTAATAATTCATATGAAATACTTAACAAGAGTCAGATGAGGAAGATACCTGAGGTATATTACATATATCTTGTGAAGAACCTGCTTCCCAACCAGATAGCACTTGCTCCAGCAGAACTTCACGGACAAGGTAAGAATTTAGTCCCAGTCATCAGCTTTGCAATGCCAATTTTTGATAGAAGTAATAAGGTGGGGATACTTATTGCGGATGTATATGTAAAGGATTTATTTAGTACTTTTCAAACATATGATCCCCTTGAGAAAGGGGAAGAAGTTATTTTAACTAGCAGTGATGGGCATTACTTATACCACTCATTGGAGAAGAAAAATTGGAGCAAGCTTTTAGCGGATAGAAAGGAATATAATTTAAGACATGATTTTTCGAAGACTACGGCCAATCAAATTATCTCGAACAGAAAAGGCATAATTAATAGTGGTGGTAATTATATAATAAGCCATACACCTGTTTTCCCCAGATATACTTCAATATTTACATCAAACATGAAACAGGGTTTCTCAATTCCTTTGTATTTATTGGTTGCTATTCCTAAGTCCGTTATCATGTCTCCAGTACACAGTTATGAATATACATTTATGGGCCTCCTTGTATTGTTTCTTATTGTTTCGATTAGTTTGAGTTTTTTGGCCACAAAACATTTCACATTTTCGATAGCTACACTTGCCAAGGGAGCTGAAACAATAACAAAGGGGAATTACAACTATAGAGTGAATGTAAAAACCGGTGACGAAATAGAAAATCTGGCAGAACAATTTAACTTAATGGCACAGTCCTTATCGGAACGTGAAAAGGAAATCCTTCAATATAGAACACATCTTGAAGAAATGGTTGCATCTAGAACTGCTGAACTAAATACAGAAAAATCGAAATTGCAGGTAATCCTTGATAACGTACCAAGTGCATTTCTACTTCTTGATAAAGACTTACGGATACAGACAGCAAGTGCGGCATTTAATACTATTACAGGCTATAAAATAGATGATGTCAAAGGGGAACATTGTGCTCGTATTTTTGGTTCGAATGGCTTTTGTGTCGATTGTATTTGCAAACGTGCTATTGTGGAAAATAGAATTGAAAGCTGTACGAATCTTAAGTACAATGGTGAACAACAAGAGAAGTACTTAGAACACTTTGCAATACCAATGAGAGAAAAAGGAGAGGTTATTGCAGTGTTGGCCGTAATAACTGATATTACAAAACGAAAGAGAATGGAAAACATCTTGATTAAAACTGAGAAGCTTGCTGCAACCGGTGAGATCGCAGCATTTATCGCCCATGAGTTTCGGAACTCACTTACGTCAATTAAGATGATACTGCAGCTCATGGGCGAATCTAATAATTTATCAAGGACCGAAAGGAAATCAGTGAGTGTTGCACTCAACTCAACTGGTGAAATGGAGGATACTGTTACAAAGTTACTAAATTTTGCTTATCCGGCACCCATGAAATTTCAGATAGCAAGTTTAAGGGATATATTAAATGAAAGTCTTGCTTTTGTTCAACTTCATTTTCGAAAATCAAGAGTACTTGTTAAAACAGAGATTGAGCAATCGATTCCGTCTATTCCCCTTGATGTATCACATTTAAGGGAAGCGATAGTTAACGTCCTATTGAACTCGGTTCAATCCATAGAAGAAAAGAGAGATTTTCAAGTGAGCGCTGAAAGACATCAGTCTACGGCTAATGAGATTCACATTTCTGTAAGTACAGTATTTCTTAAAGAAACACTCCATGATTATAAGCTGGAGGAGAGCGTTGGATATTTGAATATTAATAATTCTAATAATAACAAATTTGAAATAACATTGCCCAAGGGGATTCAATGTCTATTATTAATTATTACTGACACGGGTGCTGGGATTGAACGCAAAAACATTAAAAAGATATTTGACCCTTTTTTCACCACTAAAACAAATGGTACGGGCTTGGGTTTGCCTATGCTGAAAAGAACAATTAATGCTCACAAGGGAGTCGTCAAAGTTGAGAGTAGAATTGGAGTTGGCACTACTTTCAAAATATTTTTGCCTCTGTCTAGCGAACATTATTCTTTACCCAACCAATTTTGAAGAATACCAAAGATATAAATTGAACGAATCGAGCAAAAGAAGACAAAAAATACTCATTGTAGATGACGACCCTAAAATTCTTTTTGCCTTCCTTGAAGTATTAAAGAAAGACGGGTTTTCTGCTGTTACAGCAAGTGACGGTGAAGAGGCTTTATCAAAAGTTCAATTAGAGAATTTAGACCTTATCTTTATGGATATCTCCTTACCGAAATTAGATGGTTTGGAAGTCTTAAAAAGATTTAATGAAGAGGGGATACACATTCCCACAATCATTATCACAGGTCATGGAGTAATGCAAAATGCAATAAAAGCAATGCAGCTTGGTGCTTTCGACTATATTACGAAGCCTCTCGATATAAACAAGATTAGAGAATTAGTCAGGAAAGCTTTATCAAATTCTGTTCATATTTCGGAGAATAATAGAAACAGTACAACTTTTGAAATAGGTGTTGTGGATCGTTATGAACTCATAGGTAGAAGTTCCCAGATGCAAGAGATATATAAGTTGATTGGAATGATTTCTACAACTCCGAATTCTGTCTCCGTGTTGATTACGGGTGAAAGCGGAACCGGCAAGGAATTAGTAGCAAGAGCAATTCATGGAAACACATCTGAAACTGGAAGACCTTTTGTAGGAATAAATTGTTCTGCGGTACCTGATAATCTGCTCGAATCTGAGCTTTTTGGTTATGAAAAAGGGGCATTTACAGGCGCGTTAGAAAGAAGGCTAGGTAAATTTGAAATTGCTCAAAACGGAACTATATTTCTTGATGAAATCGGCAACCTTCAACCGAATTTGCAGCAAAAATTATTAAGGGTGCTTCAGGAGAGAGAATACTCTAGACTCGGAGGAGACATTCCAATAAAAGTCGAAGCTCGTTTTATCGCTGCAACTGATCAAGATCTCAAGTTAGAAATTGAAAGCGGCAACTTTAGGGAAGACCTGTTTTTCCGACTGAATGTCGTGTCGATTAAATTACCTCCGCTTCGTGAGCATTCCGAAGATATAGCTATTCTTGCAAATCACTTTTTAAAAAAATATAACCAACATCTGAATAAAAATATTAAAAGTTTTTCATCTGAGGCTATAGCATTGTTAAATTCATACCATTTTCCCGGCAATGTTAGAGAATTAGAAAACCTTGTTGAAAGAGCAATGATGCTTGCAAGAGGTGAGGAAATCACAGGAGATCTTCTTGAGAAAAATTTTAGTTTTCTTCCGGTTAAAAGTCTTAGTCTCCCAATCATAGGCTCAACATATAGGGATTCTAGAGATTATATTATTCAAATGTTCGAAAAACAATTTGTTAAAAAAAAGTTAGTAGACTGCCAAGGAAATGTTTCAGCTGCAGCTAAAGCCTCCGGTATGACAAGACAGAACTTCCAGCGGATGATGAAGAAGTATGAAATTAAAGCAATAGAATTTAGAAAGACTCGTTAGTGTAAAATTTTATTTTACAAGTGTAAAACCCTACTTGGCAGTTTCCCTCTGTTATTAAGCACTCTGCATATAAGAAATCCTTCAAATTAGCCCTTTTATGAATTTTTTTATTTGATCCGTCCGCAGGTACGCTTCTTGGAACAATTATTTAAAAGGTTTTATAATAAAGCTGTGGTAACAAAACCTAAAATATTGGTTGTGGACGCAGATAAAAACATACTTTCTGCATTCAGCGACTATTTAAGAACAAAGAATTGCTCTATGGTTGGGGTAAGCACCATAAAGGACGTTTTTAGAAGAAATTATTTACGAACTTTCAATCTATTAATAGCTGATGTTAAAACAGGAAATGAGTTTGGGACTGATTATATAGCTCAGATTAGAAAGATGAGAAGTGATCTTCCAATAATTGCGATCACTAGTTATCCTGATAAAGTACATGAATCAGATTTAAAAATGTATGGGGTAGAATACCTTTTTGTTAAACCTTTGGAACTTAGAAAACTTGATAAAGCAATTGATAATTGCTTAGGCTCAAAAGTCAATATAATTGTCAACTAGTAACAATTAAGAAAAAAATTATGAGGTCAAAATGGCAGGATATAAATTTAAGTCATTTGAGGAAAAGCTCTTAACAATTCTTAAGAGGAAAACCTTAATAAGCTTATTACTGACTGCAATACTTATTCTTCTAATCACGCCCAAAAGTTTTGCTATACCCAGCTTTGCAAGACAAACCAATTTATCCTGCAATTACTGTCATTACACCTTTCCAGCTCTTACCCCTTTCGGCAGGATGTTTAAGTTAAACGGCTATACTCTTACGAATATACAAATGCTTAGGGCTCAGTCTAGTGATAGTGAACGTACGACGCTCGACATTCCTTCTACCTTTTCATTTTCTGCGTTTGTTAAATCTTCATTTACTTCAATAAGTAAAGGAGCACCTGGCATTGACAAAAGTTTTGTGCAGTCACCTGAAGAGCTAAGTTTATTTTTCTCCGGTGAAATGACACCCCATATAGGGGGCTATGCCCAACTGACCTATGGATTAAGCGATGGCGCAATTGGTTTAGATATGCTTGATATAAGGTATGCAAATCATGCCAAAATCAACTCAAAGGATCTGCTTTATGGATTGACCTTAAATAGCATGCCTACGATGCAGGATGTATGGAATACAACTCCTGCGTGGGGTTTCCCGTATTATGGCTCGGAGTCTGCTCCATCGCCCACAGCAGCTACTTTGATACAATCAATGGAAGACGTTGCTGGTTTGGGTGTTTATGCACTTTATGACAAACTTATATATGCTGAAATCTCAGGCTATCATTCCTCACCTGCAGGAGTTTCTTATCCACCAGATGCCTCATGGGAAATGAATATTAAAGGAGTTTCACCTTACTGGAGGCTGGCATTACAACATCAATGGAAGGATCACTATATAGAAGTAGGAACATATGGAATTTCGTCAAATATATACCCTGTTGGAGTAACTGGCTCTACCAATAAATACACCGATATGGGATTCGATGCGCAATATGAAAATGTCACAGGTAATGGGGGTAGTTGGATTTTTCACACCACCTACATAACAGAAAAGCAAAATCTAGATGCTGCATATAATGACGGTGAATCAGCTAATTTGAATGATAACTTGGGTTATTTCAAAATCGATGGTACCTATAACTTTCCTGATTGGGTATCTTTATCAGCGGGATTCTTCTCAATAAGTGGTTCAACAGATGGAATATTATACTCACCTGGTGATATTTCTGGGAGTCTTACCGGGAAACCAAATAGTACTGGTGAAATACTCCAACTAACTTTTCTACCTTGGATGAACACTCAAATAGGAGTTCAATATACTTTGTACAATAAGTTCAATGGTGCTAGTAGCAATTACGATGGTTCGGGAAGAAATGCATCTGATAATAATACCCTATATGTGATGGCATGGTTGGTTTATTAAATGAAGGACTTTGTATTTAATTAATATTACCAAAAAATTTTGGAGTGACAATAAATGAAAAAACGTTTGATTATTATTGCGTCTCTAGTCTTCTCTTCTCTTATTCTTTTTACTGGATTTGAAACAAATAATTCAGAAGGGACTAAACAGGTAAACTCAATCAATGAATTTCAAGAGAATCAGGATACTACTCAGTCGAGCGATAAAGGCATAGGTCCTGTGAAAGAAGTCAAACTCGGTAGTATAGATAAGAACTTAGTTGATAAAGGAAGTTCTATCTATGACGATAAATGCTCATTGTGTCATGATATTGATGATGTTAATTTAGCTCCGCCATTGAAGGGACTTACAAAAGCTCTCTCACCGGTCTTTATCATGAATTATTTAATGAATACTACTGAAATGCAGAAGAAAGACCCATATGTTAAGAAATTAATTAAGGAATGGAAAAACGTACCAATAATGAAAGATCAGCACTTAAAGGAAAAAGATGCTAGAGCAGTGTTGGAGTTTCTTAGATCTCTTGATAAATAATGTGGAGTTTGTCAGAACTATGGCCGGCAGACAAGAACTTATTGTGTATTCGTCAATTCCGTATTGTATGTTTCTGAGATGTCTGCCGGAAAGGGGAATTGAAGCATGCCTTCAGTTTTCAAACAAACTACTGATAATGTGGTCGTATCATGAACAATTATAGAAAATTAATTTATGAAGGTTTCAACATTTTTATTTTAATGTATGTTAGCTCTGGCAGTCTATCGGGTAATTTATTATGAGTAAGCAAGTTTTAGTATTTATCCTTTTTTTGGCCGGCTTTGTTTTAGGTATTTACATAATACATGAAATCACAAAACCTCCGACAAAAATTGATCCCATTGCATTCAGCCACTACGTTCATGCAAAAGAACACAAAATCAAATGTATAAGTTGCCATCGTGGAGCAAAAACACAAGAGCGTGCAGGAATTCCCAATGTCAAATTATGTAGCGCATGTCATTCGACATTGATGGATTCATCTTCATCAAATGAAAAAGTGATTTTCCAGTATGTTAAAAAGAAAGAGATTATACCATGGAAAATATATTATCACGTGCCCGATTATGTCAATTTCTCACATAGAAGACATGTTAACCTTGCTAAACTAGATTGTGTTACTTGTCATGGGGATATGAGTGAGCAAACTTCCCCTGAGTTAAAGAATTTTACACCTGTTAAAATGCAGGTTTGTTTTCAATGTCACCAGGAGAAAAAAATAACAACAGACTGTGGAAATTGTCACCATTGAGGCTCTTAATCTACGTGAAGACTTATTTTAATGTAAAGCAGGAGTATTTATTGGATGGAAATTAATAGAAGAGACTTTGTTAAACTTCTAGGAGGCTCATTGTTTGGTCTTGCTATTGGAAGTAGCACTGGAGCTATATTAAGGCTCCCCAATAGGGCTGAACCCATACTATACTCAGGGCCAAGATTGGAATCCTGGAAATTAAGTGCTTGTACGAAATGTCCAGGCGGTTGCAGTCTCAAAGTCCGTCTCATCGATGAACTTCCTATTCAAGCATTCGGTAATCCCAAATCACCAGTAAATGAAGGGGGAATATGTTCTTTGGGTCTAGTCTCCGTAGCAGATTTATATCATCCCTCAAGACTCACTGGGCCGGTAAGAAAAGTCGATGGAGAATTTAAACCATTGAAGTATGAAGAAGCATATAGGATATTATTTAATCACCTCGAGAAAAGTATAACTCAAAATAGACATGATGATGTTTTTTTTGTTGCTCAAACCACTTCTAAGCTTCGTGCAAGTTTGTTCCGAGAATTCTCTAACGTAACTGGTTTCAAGAATCTTATTGTGGATAATTTCCAAGAGGGGAGCTATTTTCCATTTTATAAAGTTGCGAATGAGTCCCCCGATTTTGTTGATTTTGATAGTTGTGATTATCTATTGAACTTCGGTGCACAACTGACAGAAATTTCTGAAAATCCTATTTACTTTACTCGAAAATTAAATGAGTACAGGGCAAAGGGTCATAAGGTTGTTGCTATTCAATCGCGTCTTACTCCAAGCGTATCTAAACTCGATGATTGGATTCCACTTAGCTCTAATGTCTTTGGCGATTTAGCTCTGGGTATTGCTTATGTTCTTTTAAAAGATGAGCAGTACGATAAACACTATGTTGAGAATAACTTCTCGGAGTTTGCTGACTTTAAGGCTTATGTTTTGAAAAATTATATACCTGAGAAAGTTGCAGAATCTACTGGAATACCTGCAGAGACGATTTTGAAAATTGGAAGAGAATTTGAGATGGCATCAGTTCCAATTGCTTACTTTGATGAGTCGGTATTGTATAGTTCTAATGGAACAGAAAATGCCTTCGCGATAATAGCTTTAAATGCATTAAGAGGTTTTGCCGGATTTGCTAAGATAAAAAATAATTTATTTGGAGAACTCTTTCAAAATAAAAATCCGGAAGATGAAAAAGTTACTTTTTCAACCCTATTTAAAAAGCTTTCAATTGGTCAAGGGGTGCAGACGTTAATGATATCCGGCAGCAATTTTATTTTTAACAGTATCAATAGCAAAGATTTGGAAAAACAGTTGAAGTCTATTCCTTTTATCGTCAGTTTTTCATCTTTTGTAGATGAAACCTCTTCATTTGCTGATCTTATAATACCAGATCATTGCAATTTCGAAAAATTAGATTTATTGATTGATGAGTCTATGGGAAAGCCAATTGCTACAATTCAACAACCGATAGTTGAGCCTTTTTTCAAGACGGTGGACACCAGCGATATCATTATCTCTTTAATGAAACAACTGAGGCCAAAGGCTACATTTTCTTATAGAAACTACTCTGACTATGTTGAGCTAGCTGCAAAGAAAATTTACTCTGCTAAACAAGGAATTTTTATAAATCAGAACAAGCCAACTGTAGTTGAAAAAGGTCTAAGAGAAATAGGATGGCAGACTGAACAATTTGGAAGCTTCGATGACTTTTGGGATAGGTTAATGGATTCTGGAGGATGGTGGGATCCACTTGCTGAAAAAAAATTATATAATCCAAAGGTTGATATTAAGTTGTTGTTAAATAAGAAACAATTTCCTTCGAAAGATTCCCCAAGTTCAGCGTCGGGAAACAAACTATTACTGAATGTTTATAAAAGAAACCTTGACTATAAAGGAAACATGAGCATCTATCCTACACTTGTTGAACAATTTGGAAGTGGATGGTCAATTTTCTATCAATTATGGGCAGAAATAAATCCGGAGACTGCACGCAGATTATTATTGAAAGACAGAAGTAAGTTGATAGTAGAAACAGCCAAAGGTATGTTTCCAGTGGTTTTGGTTTACAACCCCACAGTAGTTCCTGGAAATCTGGATATTCCATTTGGTTTAGGTCATACTGTGCTAGGGGATAGCTGCGGCGTCAATCCTTTAAATTACCTGGATGACAAATATGATAAATTCTCAGGGAACCCCACGTTATCTGAAACTATAGGAATAATTAATGGTTCTTCATCTAATAGTGGAATATTTTCATTCCAGAAACCGGCAGATCAAGATCTGAATCGAGAAAAGGATACTAGGAGGTTCTATGCCTAGATATGGAATGGTAATAGATCTGAATAAGTGCAATCAGTGCGAGGCATGTGTAACTGCTTGTAAACTTGAAAACAATGTTCAGATTGTCTCCAAGGCAAACGCTGCTATGGGTAGAGTTATGATGTGGATGAAAATGCTCACCACAAATTATGAAGGTAATTTCCCTGAGATACGGCCGGTATCTTTACCTATATTCTGTGTTCAGTGTGATGAACCTCCCTGTATAAAAGTGTGTCCGGTCAGGGCAACTTATAGAAGAGATGACGGTATAGTAGCACAGATTTATCCCCAATGTATTGGTTGTAGATATTGCATGGCAAATTGTCCCTACACTGTAAAAGTATTCAATTGGTATAAAGACGAACAACCTATTGAATATGAGAAGTGTTACAATATTGACGTTTCCGTACGTCCCAAAGGCGTGGTGGAAAAATGTACATTTTGTATCCACCGTTTACAGAAAGCCAGAGAAAAAGTAAAAGCTGAACACAGAAAAATGCAGGAAAGCGATTACATTACAGCTTGTGCAGAGGTATGCCCTGCTCATGCTATATACTTTGGAGATCTTGATGACCCACATAGTCAAGTATCGAAATCTATGAGTGATTATCGGAAATTTACTTTACAAGAAGAACTAGGCACAGAACCGAAGGTTTACTATTTAAGTGAAAAATCGCAATGAGGATTTTGATTTATTTTGTTATACCATTGAAGGCTCTATAGATGAATGACTCTCTAAAATTCGATGAAGATGAGACCCTATTTCGTCCAATCTATCATACTGGAAAAGGCTTCTATGTTTTAGCTGCAGCTCTAGGAGCCATAGCATTGTTTGGTGCTTTTATGTATATAAGGCAGCTCATATTTGGTCTCGGGGTAACAGGAATGAATGTGCCAGTTAGTTGGGGATTTTATATTATTAGTTTTGTTTTTTTCATTGGAATTTCCCACGCGGGTACACTAATATCTGCTATATTACGCTTATCTAAAGCTGAATGGAGAAGGCCGATTACTAGGATGGCGGAAGTAATCACGGGGATTGTTCTGTTAATAGGTGGAATTCATCCTATAATTGATTTAGGAAGACCGGATAGGATACTTCATATATTTGAACGAGGGCGGTTGCAGTCCCCCCTTCTCTGGGATGTAACAAGCATTACCGCATATTTTACAGCTTCAACAATTTACCTTTATCTTCCCCTAATTCCTGACATTGCACTGTTAAGAGATAGAGGGGGAAGATTTCATAAGCTTTATAAAGTGTTGTCATGGGGATATGACGGTACAGAAAAACAAAAACACGTGCTCGAAAGGGCAATAAGTATACTAATGGTTATGGTCATTCCGATTGCAGTTTCGGTTCATACGGTAATTTCATGGATTTTTTCAATGACTCTGCAACCAGGATGGCATAGCACTATATTTGGACCTTATTTTGTTGTTGGTGCAATCTATTCAGGTATTGCGGCACTTATAATTGTTATGATAGCATTCCGAAAAGCATACCATCTGGAGGATTATCTCAAAGAAATTCATTTTAAGTATTTAGGTACTCTCCTTTTAGTTATGTCTCTGCTTTGGTTCTATTTTACATTTGCGGAATATCTTACAACATTTTATGGACACGAGCCGCCTGAGATGAGAGTCTTTCTTTACAAATTTGTGGGTAACTATTCTCCATATTTCTGGCTGATGGTTGTTTGTAATTTTTTAATACCCATTGTCTTTTTAAGTAATAAGAAGCTAAAAACTATTCGTGGAATTCTATTTACTTCAATAGCAGTGGTGTTAGGCATGTGGCTTGAAAGATTAATCATTATTGTACCATCAATGGCTAATCCGAGACTTCCGTATCCAACAGGTATTTATGTGCCTTCATTAACCGAAGTAGCCTTGCTTCTTGGAGCAACTGCCGCATTTATTCTTGGATTCATGGGCTTTTCAAAACTATTCCCATTAGTATCAATTTGGGAAATTAAGGAAGGACGCGAAGAAAGTGTAAAAACAGTATCGGAACGCTTACACGAATATCTTCCTTCAAAAGGTCACATAAGGCATGAAATCATATGAGAGATTTATGTTTAATAAAATAAAAAATGTTTTCGGAAATATTATTCTTATTCAAGTTGTACTTTTATCATTTATCTGGATGCTTGCAAGTGCAATGACATGGTTATTTATAAACCTGGTAAATGTATCGTACCAAGTGAATGATCATCAAACAGCTTCAATTGCCATTAGCATCCTTGGAGTTTTTGTCTTCTGGATTTTAGCAGGTATCTTGACATATGTTTTAGTTGGATTGTACAGAGGAAGAAATAAGGAGAGTAATAAATGAAAAGCAGAATTTTATTTCTAACTCTCTTAACTATCTTGGTATGCAGTACGATTATTTACTATGGATTTACAGCAAATGATTATTTGCAACAGCAACAATCGAATGGAAATAATCTACCTTCAAATCCATTAAAAGGTAGAATTGTTTTTGAACAAAAAGGCTGCATTAATTGCCATGCCATTAACGGATACGGCGGTAAAATAGCACCAGACTTTGGAACGCACAACTTTTTCGGAAACGATTATGATTTAATAGCTGCAATGTGGAATCACTCGCCAAACATGTTGAGGAAAATGCGGAAAAACAGTATTGATAAAGAGGTATTAAGTTCCACAGACTTTAGAAACCTAAGATATTTTCTACAGTTCCTGCGCTATTTGGGAAGCGGCGGAGAAGTTAGCAAGGGGCAAAACCTTTTTGTAAATATGAAATGTATTGAATGCCATTCAGTTGGTGAAGAGAACTCTAAGAAAATTAGGCTTGATAGCATTGGAGTATATGCTTCACCCCTTTATTTGGCGCAAGTGATGTGGAACCACGCTGTAAAAATGCAGAGTGAACAGAGACTTTCCGGTGTTAAAATTCCAGTTTTTAAGGACAATGAATTTGCAGACCTATCAGCCTACATTGGTGAGGTTAGTACTTATGGCAAACATGAAAAGGTATATATGTCACCTGGTGATCCTTTGAAGGGTGAAAAATTATTTTTTATAAAGAAGTGTTATTCTTGTCATGTCCAAAAACGAATAGGCCCTGACCTTAAAAAATATAATTTCAATAAGAGCGTTGCCGAAATAGCAGGAATGATGTGGAACCATGCTGCAAATATGCAGACAGCCATGCGTGCATATAAAGTAACATGGCCTTTATTTAAGGGAGACGAAATGGCAAATCTCATTTCCTATCTTTACTTTGAGAATAGGAGCACAGTAAAAGGCTCAATCGGAAAAGGTGAGGAACTCATAAAACACAAAAACTGTATCAGTTGTCATAATTCTGGTAATAATTATGGAGCTCCTGAAATCACAGCCATAGGTCCATTTCATAACAAGGATGATTTTTTCAGTGAAATATGGAATCATTTGCCGATGATGGAGAAAAGTTTTTACAAACAGGGAAAATCATTGCCTAACCTATCATCTTCAGACATAAAATCTTTATATCTTTACTTTAACCGTAGGAAATAGATACTGTATTTAAATTTTCTTAAATTACTTAACGTACAAAAAAGAGTGTGTATGAGTAGAAATATATTTTCAATTTTATCATTTACTTTACTGACAGCTATTGTTACTATTCCAGCCATGGCAGGAAATATCAAAGGTAAGGTTCATCTAAAAGGGGCAAAGCAAAGTACAGGTGTCTTAGTTTACTTAGAACATGTTGAGGGTAAATTTGCACCGCCTAAAAAACCGGCACAAATGAATCAGTCTAACCTAGCGTTTTCACCTATGGTACTGCCTATTTTAGTAGGAACCACGGTCAATTTTTTGAACAGCGACAGTGTGCTTCATAACGTTTTTACACCTAGCAATTGCGGTGGTAATTTTAATCTGGGTACCTGGCCAAAAGGCGAAATTCGTTCTCACACTTTTACCAAATCAGGCTGTATCGATACTATCCTTTGTGACGTTCATCCTGATATGCAGGCATGGATAGTGGTTCTTCAGAACCCATACTTTACTCAAACGAACCAAGATGGAGAATTTGAAATAAGAAATATTCCCCCGGGAACATATGTATTAAGGATTTGGTATCCTTTCTACAACACTATATCTGAGAATGTTAAGATCAAAGATACTAAAGTTTTAATACAGGACTTCACTTTGAAAAGAACTTACTAAAAACAATTTTTTAACTACCGAAATGGCTTTGTCCTATAACGATGTGCTATGTACATGTTGGTCCACTCCTTAGATGTTGGTACCTAGAAGAATTCAGGTATTGACTTGTAAACACGGTGTTTTCCGAATATTGTTCAATTCGGGTAAGAGGTAACAAAACCGCAAAATTCGATTTCCCAAAATCTTTGAATTTGAACGAAAAACAAAAAAAATTCTTTCTGTAGTACTTGTTTCGGGCCCCCGCTACCATTTAGCCCTCAAAATGAAAAATTTTGATAGTTTTTTGTTTTTTAAGCGCTACAAATACTACACAACCAAGTTGCTTCCTGTCCGGCTGGTGCAGCATAGTATAGTGCTTTGGGCTTGCTTGAACTACACTTGGAATATGAATTCGTTCAGATCAATCACCCGACCGGTAAGCCGGTTAATCATTACTGCACCAATATTTCATCCGTAAACAACCAGGAAGTTGATCCTTTAAAGAGATAGCCTGCAGGAATTTTTCCAAAGGCCTTTGCCACTACACGGATGTACCGCACTGGTTTTTGCTTAACAAAAATGGACACTTTAGTCAAATAAGGCTCTCCTCTTGTATTGCCATCGATATTCGTTTTTTCACCCGCTTTTGTAAAATTTATTCCAT
>JBJKPP010000011.1:0-37202 GCA_046706145.1 Ignavibacteriaceae bacterium
AGTTCACAAGAAATATCAATACTTGGAGAATTTCTCAATGTTTGATAAACTACACAATATCTTTCCGTAAGTTTTATCAGCGAAGTTATTTGTTCTTCATCTGCATCAGTTGCCAGTTCAAACCTTAGCCTGATATTCTTAAATCCAACAGAAACATCTTTGGCCACAGCCAGTGTTCCGCGGAAGTCAATATCTCCTTCAGCAAAAACTTCTGCGTCAGTTAAATTAACTCCTATTGAAGTTGCCACAGCGTTTAATGTTACGCCTGCACAAGCTACTAAAGCTTCCAACAGCATATCCCCTGAACATAAATGTAATCCGTCCCCTCCAGTAGCGGGATGTAATCCTGCTTCTCGAAGAGCTTTTCCAGTTTCAATGTTACAAGTGATTCCTTCACTAATTCTACCTCTTGCTCTTAAAGTAATCAAAGCAGCTCCTGGCTCATTTCTATATTTATCTTTTAGCGGGGCCTGTATTGCTTTTAGTTCTTGTGAATTCATTTAAATTTTGTTTTAATTGTGATTATAAGTTCTAAACTCCCAATTCTTCCTTAACTTCTTTAAAAGCATTTATGGCAAAGTCAAGATCTTCTTTTGAATGAGCAGCAGATATTTGCACTCTAATTCTTGCAGTATCTTGTGGAACAACCGGAAAGAAAAATCCTATCACATAAACTCCTTTGTCAAGCATTTTTGCTGCAAATTTTTGAGAAAGAGAAGCATCGCCCAGCATAATCGGAACTATAGGATGAACACCTTCTTTTATTTCGAGTCCTGTTTTCTTGATTTTCTCTCTAAAGTATTTCGTATTTTCTTCAAGTCTATCACGCAGATGCGTTGAAGAGCCAAGCATCTCCAAAACTTTAATTGAAGCAGCAATTATACTTGGAGCGACTGTATTTGAGAATAAATATGGTCTTGATCTTTGACGCAGTAAATCTATAATTTCTTTTCTTCCCGTTGTGTAACCGCCGCTTGCACCACCGAGTGCTTTGCCCAATGTTCCGGTAATAATATCAACTCTTCCCATAACATCGCAATGTTCTGGAGTTCCTTTTCCATGTTTTCCCATAAATCCAACTGCATGTGAGTCATCAACCATAACCAAAGCATTATATTTATCTGCAAGGTCACAAATCTCTTTTAGTTTAGCTATGTAACCATCCATGGAAAAAACGCCGTCGGTTGCGATCAACCTAAATCTGGCCGATTGTGTTTCTTTAAGTCTTTTTTCAAGGTCGTTCATGTCGCTGTTTTTATATCTAAACCTTTGAGCTTTGCAAAGTCTGATTCCATCTATTATACTTGCATGATTAAGCTTGTCGCTAATAACGGCATCTTGCTCTGATAGCAGGGTCTCAAATAATCCACCGTTTGCATCGAAGCATGATGTGTAGAGAATGGTTTCATCTGTTTCTAAAAATTCAGAAATCTTTTTCTCCAGTTGTTTATGAATTTCCTGTGTACCGCAGATAAATCTTACGGATGAAAGTCCGTATCCCCATTTATCATAACTTTCCTTGGCAGCTTTAATAATTTCAGGATTGTCAGCTAAACCCAAGTAATTATTGGCACACATGTTTAGAACTTTCTTACCGCCTGTTACTTCAATGTTGGCTCTTTGTGGAGTGACAATGATTCTCTCATTTTTGTATAAACCGTCTTTTTCAATTTGTTCTATAGTATCATTCAAAAATGATTTCATTTTCCCAAGCATAATTTCTCCTTTCTTTCAAGATATGAGACTCAAATTTCTTCCCAATTTAAAATAACTTTGCCCGATTTTCCCGATTTCATTAATTCAAAAGCTTCATGATAATCTTTATACGAAAAATTATGTGTTATAACCGGAGTAATGTCTAGCCCTGACTGAATCATTGTTTGCATCTTGTACCAGGTTTCGAACATTTCTCTTCCATAAATTCCTTTAATTGTCAATCCGTCGAAGACAACAGTTTCCCAATTTATGGCTGCACTGGATGGAAGTAGTCCGAGCAGGGCAATTTTCCCTCCATGGCACATTGTGGAAATCATGGATTCTAAAGCTTTTGGATTTCCTGACATCTCCAAACCAACATCAAAACCTTCTTTCATTCCGAGCTCATTCATTACATCTTCAAGTTTTTCCTTTGTAATGTTAACTGCTCTTGCAACACCCATTTTCTTTGCAAGTTCTAAACGATAAGAATTAAGGTCTGTTATAACTACATATCTGGCCCCCGCATGTTTAGCGATTGCGGCTGCCATTATTCCTATTGGTCCTGCTCCTGTTATTAAAACATCCTCTCCGAGCACATCAAATGATAGGGCTGTATGAGTTGCATTTCCCAGAGGATCAAATATTGAAAAAATATCAGTTGGAATGTTTGGGTCACAGTGCCAAATGTTGCTAACCGGAATGCAAAGATATTCTGCAAAGCAGCCAGGGCGATTAACTCCTACTCCTTTTGCATTTCTGCAAAGGTGTCTTCTCCCTGCGCGGCAGTTTCTGCAGATTCCACAAACAATATGTCCTTCGCCACTGACGAGTTCCCCTATTTTCACGTCATGTACGTTATCACCAATAGCTTCTACGGTCCCAACATATTCGTGTCCTGTAACCATTGGAACTGGGATAGTTTTCTTTGCCCAGTCATCCCAGTTGTAAATGTGTATGTCTGTACCGCAGATTGAAGTTTTTTTTATTTTTATTAGAACGTCGTTGATCCCCATTTCAGGAACCGGAACTTCATCTAACCAAATTCCCGGTTCTGATTTTTTTTTAACAAGGGCCTTCATCAGATTTGCCATTTCCGTCCCTTTCCAGATTTCTTAATTGGTCTAGGTTTTCTTCCTTGCAAATAGCAGTATGAAAAACCACAAAATTTATATTAATTGACACAAGTAAAATATCAAGAATACGAACAAGTAAAAAACATATTGCAATTAAGTTTGTTTTGGACAACAATCAGTTCTTATCTTTAAAACTAAAAAGCCGGTCAGTTAACCGGCTTTTCAAAATGTGCCCTCTGAATTATTTGCCTTTCGGCATTGACTTAAGCATTTTTCCTACCATGTCAGGGGCCACAGGATCGGGAACTTTGTTACTTATGGCTGGCAGGGACTGAAGATAGGCAAAAATATCATTCAAATCCTGGTCACTAAGCTGACCGATTGCCTGCCATGGCATCGGAGGTAATATTGGACGTCCTACTCCCATGTCTTTTCCCGTTCTTAAAGCCTTGATAAATATTTCCGGTGTCCATCTTCCAAGACCTGTTTCATTATCGGGAGTCAAATTTTTTGTATAGGAAATTCCCCAAGGACCAACCCAAGCAGTAAAATCTGTTCCGCTTGTTAGTACCCACTTGCCCGGTGCAACCATTTTCGGATCAAAAGGAGCTATTGGTTCATTGGCAGGGTGTCCTGACAAGAGTCTGGTTGTGTCGGGAACCGGTCCCATTGCTGTCATTATTTTAGGTGAATGACAATCGTTACATCCCCCAAGATCCACAAGATATTTCCCATGAGCAATCTGTTCGGTTTTTGTCATTTCCTTTTTTGGTTCATTAGTGCTGCATTCGAATTGCAAAAAAACGAACAAGAGTAAAACGGAGAATAAAAGAATACCGAAGATTGGTTTCTTCATACTTATGCTTCCTCCAATTTATTATAATTTGGCAGCCATATTTATTGGTCGGCTGTGGACCATCACTGGTCTAGTGTAAGATATATGGTAGGAAAAAATGAAAAGAACCTCCAATGACAGGAGTTAATCTATGACATATAAAAAAGATTAGCAAGAGTTTTCTTTGCTTAAGTGAGTTTATTTGGGAATAGAATTTTATACCTGCAAAATAGAATAAATTGCAAAATTTTCATGATTAAGAGGAATACCGGACGATATATCAAATTCCTTTAGAGTATTCTCAAACCATTCATTGTCTAAATCATTTGCTAGAGCAGTTTCTCTAAGCCAATCAACTTCGCTATCCGTTATCCTATCGTCTGAAAATGCTAACTTTAATCCATCTTCAATGAATGACTGGGCAATTGTTTTGTTCGAAAACTTTATTGGGTCGTTCAAAATATATTGATTTGCAAGAAGAGTTTTCAGTATATCTTCATAAAAATCAGAAGCAAAACCTAGTTTCTCGCCTATTTCTCTTATTATTTCTTTTTCTTGATTGGCTAACTGTCTATCTATTTTAGCTACTATTAACAATCCTTTTAAGTAATTACTTCTATCCTGATAAGGTATTTCCATCTATCCCCGATAATTTTTTTGTTGAAAACTACGATGTCAATCTACAAAAAATATGATGCGAAACAAATTCAAATATTTTTTCTTTTTAGAAACGGTTAAAGAAAATTTTCAATACTTTGAGCTTATATAAACTCTTTCAGAAAATACTATAAACATTAGGTAATTTTGATTAATATTCGTAATTTTCGTGCCCGGTATTAAGCCGGACTTTTTATTATTATTTATTAGAGGTTCTTAAGTGAGTACTAAATTATTTGTGGGTTCTCTTCCATGGTCGATAGATGACCAGACGTTAAAAGAAGCTTTTGAAGCACACGGAACAGTTGTGTCTGCAAAAGTAATTAAAGATCGCGATACCGGCAGATCCAGAGGTTTTGGTTTTGTAGAAATGGAGGATTCCACCGCGGCGGCCAATGCTATTAAAGCATTGAACGAATCTGAGTTGAAAGGTAGAAATATCATAGTTAATGAAGCTAAATCCAGAAACTAACAAGATATAAGAGTTTTCAAATTAGGTTTATAAGGCGTCTATTGGACGCCTTTTATATTTTAAATGGATCTAATTAGACTTGACATCTAAAATAAATCTCTGTTAAATTAATATTAAATTAAGTGTAGAGAAAAATAACCTTAAAATAAAGCGGAGATTATTATGGAATATAGAATTGAAACAGATAGTATGGGCTCGATTAAGGTTCCCGCAGATAAATATTACGGTGCTCAAACTGCGCGTTCATTCATGAATTTTAAAATTGGTAATGAAAGATTTCCACGGGAATTAATTAGAGCCTTGGGAATTCTCAAAAAAGCAGCGGCCCTTACTAATAAAGAACTTGGAACATTATCCGATGAGAAAGCTGATTTAATAGTCAGAGCAGCTGATGAAGTAATTGAAGGAAAATTGGACGATCATTTTCCATTGGTTGTTTGGCAGACGGGAAGCGGTACACAGACAAATATGAATTCAAATGAAGTTATTTCAAACAGGGCAATTGAGCTGGCAGGCGGAGTCCTTGGAAGCAAAAAACCGATTCATCCGAACGATGATGTTAATAAAGCGCAATCTTCCAACGATACTTTTCCAACAGCGATGCACATTGCTGCTGTTGAGGAAATTCATAGAAGGTTAATCCCGATGATATGCAAACTGCGCGATTCTTTGGATAATAAATCGAAGGAATTTAAGGACATAATAAAAATTGGAAGAACACATTTGATGGATGCTGTTCCATTAACGTTAGGTCAGGAATTTTCTGGTTATGTTCAACAATTAAATAATGGTTTGGAAAGAATAAACGGATGCCTGCCAAGGTTATATGAACTTGCATTAGGCGGAACAGCAGTCGGCACTGGATTAAACACTCATCCTGAATTTGCGGAGAAAGCCGCGGCAAAGATTTCTGAACTAACAGGTAAACCGTTTGTTTCTGCAAGAAATAAATTCGAATCCCTTGCGGCACATGATGCTTTGGTAGAATTGAGCGGTGTACTAAAAACTATAGCCGCTTCTTTAATGAAAATAGCTAATGATGTAAGATGGCTTGGCTCCGGACCAAGATGCGGCATAGGAGAGATTAATCTACCGGCTAATGAACCTGGAAGTTCAATAATGCCCGGTAAAGTGAATCCGACGCAAACTGAAGCTATGACAATGGTTTGTGCACAGGTATTTGGAAATGATACTACCGTAACTTTTGCCGGAGCAAGTGGAAACTTTGAGCTTAATGTTTTTAAGCCTGTTATTATTTTTAATGTGTTGCAGTCTATACTTCTTATTTCGGATGCTTGTGAAAGTTTCACAGATAATTGTGTAGTCGGCATTGAAGCAAACAAGAAAAATATTGAAAAACATTTAAAAGATTCGTTAATGCTAGTTACTGCTTTAAATCCGCGAATTGGTTATGATAATGCGGCAAAAGTTGCAAAGAAGGCTTTCGCAGAAAACAAAACTTTGAAAGAAGCTTGTGTGGAATTAAGTTTCTTAACTGAAGAGGAATTTGATAAAATTGTAGATCCGGGGAAAATGGTTGGTCCACGAAATTAATGGATGAAGTAATTCTGAATATATATCTTGTTATCAATGGTGGCTATGTGGATGAGTTTCGTGCAACGGCGTATAATGTGGAAGGCACAGATGAAGAAAAGATAAAATTCTTAAAAAGTAAAGCACGTGGAGATTTTGATTCATCTTATAAGTTTAATGCCCCTATAAATAGGTTGGGCAAATACATGAAATATTATAAGTTTGCGAAACTTGAAAAAAGAGGCAGGCAATTCGAGTTATTTGAGGAGATCTTTACAGAATTCGATGTTCCTCAAAATCCGCTAATTTGTGTAACACCTGTAGTTGATGGTAAAATAATAGAAAACGATTGACCAATAACTTCATCTATTTCAACGAATTCAATTTTTTGTAAGTGGCAAATTTTTTGCTCAATTAAATTATAGGCATTTATGCTGCACACAAAATTTATATTTGACATAATTCTAATACTTGGAACTGTAATTGGGAATCAATTAATGACGAATAAAGAAATTATTAGACCTAACCACGGAAAAAAACTTCTTCACTATCTTGAAAATCTTGATAAATTTTTCTCGACAAAAAAGCTAGGCTCGTTTTTGGACCACGATGATACTATTTTCAGACTGTTCGCTCCAACAGCAAAGGAAGTTTTTTTAGTAACTTTTGACTCTGTTGATGATGAAAAGGGTAAGAACCACAAAATGACTCAAGATGAAAACGGTGTTTGGGAAACATCTTTAAAAGGAAGTCATGACGGATTGTTTTATGGCTACAAAGTTTCTCATAAGGGTAATGATTTTGTAGATAAGCTTCCTTTGTGTGTTGATCCTTACGCAAAGGCCGTTGCAACTAACAATACTTTTTTTAATCCAAGAAAATCGATAGTTATTGAAAAGAATAATTATGAATGGGAAGAGGATAATTGGGTTGAGCGGGATTGGCGGGATTTAATTATTTATGAAATGCACGTTAGAGATATGACAATAGATTCTTCCTCTGGAGTTTCGCAGCCTGGAACTTATAAAGGATTAATTGAAGAGGATAAAAAAGGTGGAATAGATTATATAAAAGGGCTTGGTATTAATACTGTGGAAATTTTGCCTGTTCAGGAATTTGGAAATGTTGAAGCGCCTTTTAATAACTCTTTAAATGGAAAACATAACACTTGGAATCCTTATCAAATAAATCATTGGGGTTACATGACTGCCGCTTTTTTTGCCCCGGAATCATATTACACTGAAGTTACTCCGCATGTTAAATGGAACGAATGGAGCGGTCAATCGGCAAAACAAATAAATGACTTTAAAAATGTTGTAAAAGCGTTTCACAAAGAGGGAATTGCCGTTGTAATGGATGTAGTTTATAATCACGTTTCTGAATATGAACTTGGAAATTTTAAACAAATTGACAAGGATTATTATTTCAGACTGGATGAAAAAGGTAATTTTACTTCTGAGAGTTTCTGCGGGAACGATTTTAAAACTGAAAGACCAATGTGCAGAAGAATGATAGTTGAGAGTATTTTGTATTGGATGAAAGAATATCACGTTGACGGTTTTAGATTTGACCTTGGAAAATTAATCGATTGGAAAACAATTGAGGAAATAACAAGAGAAGCGCAAAAGATAAATCCGCATGTAATTTTAGTTTGTGAGCCATGGGGCGGTGGATACGACCCGATGGGATTTTCCAACAGAGGGTGGGGAAGCTGGAATGACCAAATCAGAAATGGCATAAAAGGTGAAAATCCTTTTGATGGTTTAAGCTGGATATTTGGCAAATGGTACGGAGATAATAATCATGAAAAAATTAAAAGTTATGTGCGTGGTACTTTGCTTAGAGATAAAGGCGGTCTCTTTGTAAGGAAGGAACATTCTGTTAATTATCTTGAATCGCATGATGGTTACACTTTGGGAGATTTCATAAGAATTGGAGCTGGGGAAGTTGATACTTCAAAGCAAATTACTGATAGGGATAAGTTTGTAAAACTTTCCCCTCTTGAAATGAAATTAAATAAACTTGCGGCGCTTTTTCTTTTTACCTCACAAGGCATTACAATGATTAGTGAAGGACAAGAATTCGCAAGAACAAAAGTTGTTCCTGTTGATGAAAAAACTTATGACGGAGACGCTGGAAAAATAGACCATAATAGTTACAATAAAGATGATGCCACTAACTATATAAATTATAATCATGCCAAGATTAACAAAAAACTGGTCGATTATTATAAAGGTCTAATTCAATTACGAAAAAAGTATCGTGCATTTAGGAGAGCAGCTTATGATGACATTACCTTTTTTGATATAAATGATAATGAATTTGCACTCGGTTATTCCGTAAAGTATAAACAAGAACAATTTGTTGTACTGTTTAATACAGACAGAACAAAAGGACAGGAATTTTCTCTGCCGGAAGGGAATTGGGAAATATTGGTAAACCCTGAAAAAGCAGGAATTAATTCTTTGGGCTATGTTTCGGGAAAGATGGTTCTGGAATCATCTACAGGTTTTGTGCTCAAGAAAAGTTAAAGTTACCCACCTAATTCTGGATAAATGAATGTCGAAGTGATTTTTGTATAGCCAGTTTAAATTGACTTAAATCCACGGGCTTCTTAAAAACGTATTCAATCCCAAGATTGTGATAATCTTGTATTTCGTTTCTATTTATATCGCTGCTTAAAACTATTAGTGGTGGTTTGTTATTTATATTTACCTTCCGGAGTTCCATTGCAAATTCATAACCGTTCATAACCGGCATAATATGGTCTGTAATAACTAGAGCAGGATTATTCTTTGAGATTTCATCTAACGCCTCGACGCCATTTGATGCAGTAATTACATTATAGTCAGGAGTAATGTTTTTAATTATTTTAGAATAAAGAATTTTATCGGTTTTATTGTAATCGACTAATAAAATAAATGCAGAAGCAACTGGCAAAGTAAATTTGAAATCAGAACCTTTGCCGTACTCACTTTCCACCCAGATTTTACCTCCATGTTTTTCAATGATTTCTTTCACTAATGAAAGTCCGAGTCCGCTTCCTTTTTCGCCTGCGGTTCCAACCGACGTAAATTTGGATTCAATCTTAAATAAACTTTTTAGAATTTCATCTTTTATTCCAACACCATTGTCTTTAACGGAGAATTCAATAAATCTTGCGGTTTCTGAGCGCTTTGAAGAAATTGTAATTTTTCCACCCTGGTTTGTAAATTTTATAGAGTTTGAGATTAAATTATTGAATACCTGCTCAATCAAGTCCTTATCTACAAAAACGAAATTTTCTTCGTTTATTTTAGAAACAATTTCTATGTTCTTCTGGAAAGCCGCCCCGGAAAGAGCATTTATAGCTTTTTCAACAATTTCTTTAGCCAAGATTCTTTGAGGCTCAAATTTTATTCTACCTGTTTGAAGCCTTGTCCAATCAAGTAGGGAATTAACCAAAGAAAGCATTGACTTAGAAGAATCCTGAATGAATTTTATATATTGTTCTTTATCACTTTCAGATAAATCTTTGTCATTTAGAAGTAAGTCCGTAAAACCGAGAGTTGAGGAAAATGGTGTTCTTAAGTCATGCGAAATTATAGAAATGAATTTATCTTTTGTATCGTTGAGCTTCAGTAAATCTTCTTTTGATTTAATTAATTCCTCTTCTGTTTTCTTTCTCTGAGTTATGTCAGTAACGAGGCCGTAAATTTTTTGTATAACACCTTCACTATTTCTAACCAGGTTAACTTTTGTCCTGGCCCAAACTATGTTCCCATGTTTATTAATTATTCTAAATTCGAATTCATCAGATAGCAAAACTCTATTTTTAAGCAAACTTTTAATCTTCTCCCTTAAAGCAGCAATATCATCAGGGTGTATTAATTTTAAGAAGAGTTTGGATTCTTTTAAAAATTCTTCCCGTTTGTATCCCGATAATTTTTCAACAGAAGAAGTATAAAACACTGGTTTTAAAATATGTTTTATCCTCTCAAATGAAAAAAGAACATTGTCTATATTTTCAACTACATTTCTATATCTTGATTCCGATTCAATTATTTTCTGGTGAGCTTTTTTCAAGTCCGAAACGTCTCTTAAATTTATCATAAGATATTTAACCTCATCAATTTCAAGAGAGACGCCTAACATTTCAGCATAAAAGAAAGAACCATCTTTTCTTTCACCCACAAATTCCAATTTGAAATTGGTATCTTTACTTTCGTTAACGAGATTAAGGTACTCAATAACTTTTAATCCATCTTTGCTGTCAACTAATGATAAAAATTCCTTGTTTTCTAATTGTTTTGGGTCATCATATCCAAATAATTTTGAAAAAGTGTTATTTAGTTTAACGACTATATCGTTTCTTAATATTGCTATTCCTTCATAAGGATTATTAAAAATACCTTTTAGTATTCTTGAGTCTCCTTCATCCATAAGTTCTTTATCTACTTCGTCAAAGTATGCCAGGTGGTATTTTACTTTTCCATAATTGTCACCTACAGTAATAATTTTTGTTGAAAGATTAAGTTCTTCTCCAGATTTTTTCTTGAAACCGAGTATAATTCTTCCCTGTACGCTTTTAGCCAGATTTAAGATTGAGTGAAAATCCTTAAACTGTAGGTTGTTGATTAATAAGTCAGCTATGTTTTTATTATGAAGCTCTTCCTTTTGATAATAAAGTTTTTTGTAAAATTTTTCGTTTGAATAAACGATGTTCCCGTTGAAATTCAAAACACAAATTAACTCATTGCTTTTTGCTGCAATCTTACTAAAAATTTCGAGAGAGTTTTTTAATTCTTTCTCAGATTTTTTCCTTTCAGTTATATCATTGCAATGAATTATTATTTCGTTTTCGGAATCACCACTTAAGGTAAATTTAGCAAAAGCGATAATTTCTCTGCCGTACTTTGAGTCTGCGGTTATTTCATATTCCCAAACTGCTTTGCCATTCAGTTCATGAATTAAATTGTCGAGAAAATTCTTGTCAAAATGATGAAAAATTTTTCCAATCTTTTCTCCGAGAATTTCGTCCCTTGTATAGTTAAATATTATTTCTGCGCCACGATTCCAATTTTTTACAGTACCGGTCATATCAATTGTAAGAATTGCATCTGCAGTGTTATCGATAATTTGTTTGTAGTTCGCAAGGGAGGATATGCTTTCTTTTAGTTTTTTTTCATTCTCTTTAAACTTTGATATGTCGTTTAGAAGAAAATAAATTGCACTTACCTGTCCTTTGCTATCCACCATAGGAAGAATTTTAACTTGGTAACTAAGAAATTCGGAGTAGATGGATTTTAAATTAATTTCAAATTCTTCTACTTCTCTTCTTTCAATTACGTTGGAGATTTTCTTTTGTATTTCTGCAGGGGATTTCAATTGCTCTCCTTTGGAGTTGGAGGCATTTTGGAGTAAACTATAAATATCTCGTTCGCTTAATTCATCCTTGGAAGAAACAAACTTTCTTAAATCTCTTCCAAAAGCATCCTGAATAGTTCCTGATTTATCTGTGATGATTACGATGCTGTCATTTTTGGAAAATAAGTCTTGTAGATTGTCAGAAATGTTTGTTGTTTTTTCTTTTTTGACTTCCTGAATCTTTAAATCTTCAACTAAAATAACACCACCTGCGAAAGTATTATTTTCTACAACAGGCGCTCCCTTTATGATGACAGAAATTTTACCGTTTCTTATTTCAAGGTTTCTTAATTCCTTCTCGAATGAATATCCTTTTTCGAGATCTCTTAGTTCCTGAAAAATATTTGCACCGCGGATTATTTCATTCTTGAGTACATTCAAGCCAAGAATAGAACCGGTGCTGAGATTATAAATATTTCCAAAGTGAATGAAGTTTTCATTAACAAATGTAATATCCCAGTTCGATGAAAACGTCAACAGACCAATTGGCGCATTCTCTAATATATTTTCTAAGAATTCCCTCTTCATATCTAAAATGCTCATCAACTTTCAAGTTAGCTATTATTAGCGGCAATTTTAATGCTATAAAAAATCTTATTTTGAGTCCCAATGCTATTTAGTATACATTTTTATCGAACTGTAGAATGTATATAAATATGTTTGCATTTCTTTTCAAATCAAGCATTTATTGTTTTTAACTTTGGGAAAATTTAAGTGAAAAAATAATATTTTTTATTGACTAAAGTAATGTATCAAAATGAAAAGAAATTTTATTGTATCAGTCTGATATGCAGTACAGATTTAAATCAGTTTAAGCATTTGGACAGTGTTTATAGATAAGAAGTTAAAGAAGGAAAATGGAAAATATAGCTCACCCGAATTATTATAAACTTTTCCGGTCAGCTTTCTATTTATGTTAATTAATTAATCTTTTTTCAAGATCATTTAATTCTGTTTTTAGTTCTTCGGGTAAGTGGTCGCCAAATATTTTGTAATATTTTCTTATGGATTCAGTTTCTCCTTTCCAAAGATTTTTGTCTATGCTGAGAAGCTGTTTCATATTATCCTTGTTAATTTTTAATCCGGAAAGATCTATAGCATCTACACTGGGAACGTAACCAATAGGGGTTTTGTCTGCTTTGCCTCCGCCGTCGGTTCTTTCAAATATCCACTTAAGCACTCTGATGTTTTCCCCATAACCCGGCCATATAAATTTTCCTTTCTCATCTTTTCTAAACCAGTTGACGAAATATATTTTGGGTAGTTTACTTGCTTCTGTCATTTTGCCAATATTTAACCAATGTTCAAAATAATTGCCCATATTGTAACCGCAGAAAGGAAGCATAGCGAAAGGATCGTGCCTGAGTTCACCTACTTTTCCTGCCGCCGCTGCAGTTTTTTCTGATGAAACTATAGAACCCATGAATGTACCGTGCTGCCAGTTAAATGCTTCGTAAACCAGTGGAACAACATTTTCTCTTCTGCCGCCAAACAAAATAGCTGAGATAGGAACGCCTTTGGGATCTTCCCACGCCGGATCAATATCGGGGCACTGGCTGGCAGGTGTAGTGTATCTAGAGTTTGGATGAGCAGCTTTTTCTTTACTTGCAGGTGTCCATTCATGATTAAGCCAGTTAGTTAAGTTTTCCGGTTTATCGCCATTTGTCATTCCTTCCCACCAAACATCGCCTTCAGGTGTTAGCCCTACGTTGGTAAATATAGAATTTTTTTCCATCGTAATCATAGCATTGGGGTTAGTTTCAATTGAAGTTCCGGGTGCTACACCGAAGAATCCAGCTTCAGGATTTATTGCATAGAGTCTCCCGTCATTTCCAAATTTCATCCAGGCAATATCATCTCCAACAGTTTCAACTTTCCATCCTGGCAAGGTTGGCATCAACATGGCTAGGTTTGTTTTACCACATGCACTAGGAAAAGCAGCTGCCATATATTTCTTTTTGCCCTCCGGATTTGTAATACCAACGATTAACATATGTTCTGCCATCCAGCCTTGCTCTCTTGCCATATAGGAAGCTATTCTAAGCGCAAAACATTTTTTGCCAAGCAATGCATTTCCACCGTAGCCGCTTCCGTATGACCAGATATTTTTTTCTTCTGGAAAGTGCACTATATATTTTGTCTTGTTACATGGCCAGCGCACATCTTTTTTCCCACCTGTCAAAGGATAACCGACAGAGTGAAGACCGTAAACAAAATCGCCATCGCCTAAAATATCCAGAACTTCTTTTCCCATTCTTGTCATAATTTTCATGTTGCAAACAACATAAGGTGAATCTGTAAGTTCGATGCCTATATGAGAAATATTAGAGCCCAATGGTCCCATACTATATGGAATGACGTACATAGTTCTTCCGCGCATACTTCCATCGAATAACGATTTTAAAGTTTGTTTCATCTTCTCTGGCTCTTCCCAGTTATTAGTTGGACCAGCATCGATTTTATTTTTTGTACATATAAATGTTCTATCTTCAACCCTGGCAACATCATCAGGATCGGATTCTGCCAGGTAACTGTTAGGTCTTATTTTCTCGTTTAGTTTTACAAAGGTTCCTTTCTTTACCAAGATATTTGCTAAACTATTATATTCTTCTTCAGAACCATCACACCAATGAATGGAATCAGGTTTGCATAATTCTGCCATTTCCTTAACCCAGCCTATAAGTTTCTTATTCTTTGTTAGTACATTCATTTTATTTTCCTTCTGTCTTTTTTCTACAGGCCTTTTAAAAATACCCAAAACTTTTTAGCCTATCTATAAATATCTATTTATTGTTTATTTTTTTTTGAAAATCAATTCCTTTGGAAGAAGTAAATCCTCATTATTTTTACTAAATTGGCATACACATTTCCGGCAGTAGCCGGACCTACTGGCAGACAGGTTAGGCTGAAACTAAACATAATTAATTTGAAAGAAATTTTTCTACAGAAAATAGGTCGTAAAAGTATTAGTTTTGTCCGTGAATTCGGACAAATTTCCACGCTGTTATGGGATATTATTAAGAGCTTTAAGACAATTCCCAAAAACAGGAGGAATATTCTAAACCAAATGGAACACATTGGTGTTAACTCTTTACCATTAGTTTTAATAGTTGGAGTTTTTACGGGAGCTGTTGCGGCCTGGCAGGCAGCGTATCAACTAAAGGGAATTGCTCCATTGTCTTTTTTGGGCGCTACCACAAGCCGTGCTATTATCACCGAGCTTGGTCCTGTTCTTACCGGAATTGTTATTGCCGGAAGAGTGGGGGCATCAATTGCGGCTGAGCTTGGAACTATGAGAGTAACGGAACAAATAGACGCTCTCGAGACAATGGCAATTAATCCTGTTAGATATTTAGCTATGCCCAGATTTCTGGCGGCTGTTCTTATGATGCCTGTCCTTGTGATGTTTGCTGATACGATTTCTGTTCTCGGAGCATATGTGGTTTCAAATTATTTTCTGGGAGTTACATTTGCTTCATTCTTTGATTCCGTAAAGAAATATTTCTACATGTCTGACCTAATAGGTGGATTGTTTAAAACAGTTATTTTTGGCGGCACAACTGCTCTTGTTGGCTGCCATATTGGTTTCAGAACCGAAGGCGGTGCCGAAGGAGTAGGTCTTTCAACAATCCGGTCTTTTGTTATGTCTTCAGCTCTAATCCTAATATTTGACTACATTTTGTGGACGCTGCTTTTCTAGCCTTGTCTAGTGACAATAGATTTTTTTATGCTCGCACTTAGTAATTGCATAATGAGAAAGAACAAATTTACTGGATGAAAAATCTTCCTTTTCAAACTCTTTATTAAACTTTTACTTTTTATCCATAATTTTTATGGAAGCGATTATATTCCTTACCTTTTAGTTTCATCTAATTGCTTGTTATATAGTCCACCACTGGGTTTTAAAATTGAAAGGTACATGGGTGGCTTCTAAGCAAAAGATTCGAAATAAAATTCTATTGCAAGAGGACAAAGTAGATGCCAGTCATTATGTTTTTCTTTTGGTAAGTTTTAGAAATTTTTGTTTTTTGCTCAATTCACTAATAAGAAGAGAAAGTATAATTTTTCTCAGGTTTGGGAATTTAGTTTGTAATGTTGCCGGTCAGTCAGTTTCAAAAATTGCAAATAATTTTCTTGCGTGTGAGGTTTTTAAAATTTATCTTAAATACTCAAAATGAATTCAGTGGGTTTAACTACCTACGTTAAGAATTCTATTTTTTGCCCGGTAGCCCTCCACCGGGCAATTTTTTTAGGGATTGGGAATAACTTTCAAAATGAGTAAATTTAAGCATAGTTTTGGCAAAACAACTATTGAGAAGGAGCAATGGAAAAAATAAAATATATATTAAAAGAAAGAGATAAAGTTGTTCTTCCAAACGAGCTTGGTTTCGGGAAAATTTTTACTAACCATGTATTTGAAATGGATTATTCGCCGGAGAAAGGCTGGCATAACCCTGCTATAAAACCAGTGGAAAATTTGTCGCTTCATCCGGCAACGATGGTTTTTCATTACGGACAGGAAATCTTTGAGGGGTTAAAAGCCTTTAAAACTATTGACGGAAGAGCAATAATTTTTCGTGCCGATGAGCACTTAAGAAGACTAAATCATTCCGCAAAAAGGATGTGCATACCTGAACTTGATGTAGATTTTGTCTTTGATGCACTTGTTGAATTAGTTAATATAGAAAGAGACTGGATCCCTGATCAAAAAGGTCAGTCGCTTTATATAAGACCATTCATTATAGGTGTCGACTCTTTTTTGGGGGTAAGACCTTCCACAAGATATAAATTTATTATTTTGCTCTCACCGGTTGGAGCATATTATGCAGAAGGGTTCAAGCCTGTTAAAATTATGGTTGAAGACAAACAGGCAAGAGCAGTAGAAGGTATGGGCGAATGTAAAACAGGCGGTAACTATGCTGCCAGTCTTTACGTTGCTGACGAAGCCAAAAAGAAAGGTTTCACACAGGTGTTGTGGTTGGATGCTGCCGAGAAGAAATATATTGAAGAAGTTGGCACTATGAATATATTCATACACTTTAAAGATGAAATTGCAACTCCTTCTTTAGATGGTGGAATTTTGCCAGGAATTACGCGAAAATCTGTGATTGCAATTTTGAAAGATTGGCAAATGAACGTTAAGGAAAGAAGAATAACAATTGACGAAGTGGTGAACGCCCATAAGAATGGAACTTTGAAAGGAATCTTTGGAACGGGTACAGCCGCTATTATTTCTCCTTTAGGTCTGTTAAAATATAAAGATAATGAAATGGTAATCAGCGAAGGCAAAACTAGTGAGTTGGCAGCAAAACTATTTGATGAGATTACCTCAATTCAGTATGGATCTAAAGAGGATAAGTATAACTGGCTTACTGTTGTTGATAAAGAAGAAGTAAAAGTGTGATTTAACTTAACTACGTAAAAAAATCTCTCACAGGCTCTTGACAAGTGCTCGCTTGTTCACTATATTTCAGGTGAACAAGTGAGCACTATATGAAAAAGCAATTAACAGAGCGTCAGGAGCAAATCCTATCTTATATTTACGAATACCTTAGTAAAAACGGTTTTCCTCCAACCCTAAGGGAAATTGGCAAAAGATTCGAAATAGCCTCCACTTTCGGTGTTAAAAGGCATTTAGAAGCTCTGGAAAAGAAAGGCTATTTAAAGGTCGAAGCAAATTTTAGCAGAGCAATTTCATTAATTCACGATGGAGAACTTGAGTCTCCCGTAACAGAAAATATTAATTTTCACTCTTCAAGACAAATTCCACTGGTAGGTAGAGTCGCTGCTGGTTCGCCGATAATGGCGATAGAAAATGTTGAAGGCCATATAACTATTGACCCCACGCTTCTAAGAAGAAATGATAACGGTTTTGCCCTAAAAGTTATGGGGGATAGTATGATAAACGTTGGAATATTTGATGATGATGTTGTTATAGTTTCTTCCAATAAAGATGTCCGGAATTATGATATTGTAGTTGCGATGCTTGATGGCGAAGTTACGGTAAAAAGGTTCGAAAAAAGGAATAATGAAATTCAGCTAATTCCTGAAAATGACAAATATTCACCCATACATGTTGAAAATAAAAATGAATTTAAAATTATTGGTAAAGTAGTAGGAGTAATGAGATGGTTGAAATAGAGAGAAACAATAAAGGATTTAAAACCGAAATTTTTTCCGATGCAATTTGCAGAAGAAACACAATAAAGTTTTTATATTGTCTGCAGGAAGTAACCATCGACCCATATTTTATTTCTAGGGACAAATTTGGTAAGAAGGTAATCTATGGAAAAGATTTTCGATCTAGTGTCGTCAAGAAGTTTGAATTTGATAAGATTATGAATATTAAAATTATGGGGAACGCAAGATTTTCCCCGATTATTCCGATTATATGTATGAACTAAACAAAAGATTATAAATATGAGGAAATTATGAATGATATAAAAAGGAAAAATGTTGATTTATTAGTAGAGAGTTTTTGGAAACGCGGTTATCTCACTGTCAGCAGAAAATTTGGAACTTATTTGCCAGAACCTTCAAAAGTTGGAGTATTCGATGTGGATGTGGTTGCCAAGCTAAGGAAAAACTATGCGATAGGAATAACTTTAAGTGATAAGGACTTGCAAGATGCTGATTTATTGAAGAGAATAAAGTTTCTTGCTACCAGGCAAACAAAATACACAAGTAAAAGAGTGCAATTATTTATAGGAGTCGCCGCTGAAAATTACAAAACTATAAAATCCTTAATTTCCATACTGAGTGAAGATGAACAGAAAAACATTAAAGTGTTAATGATATCAGAAAGAAGGTTTCAAACCACTCACCATGATAAATCTCAAGTTCTATTTTCCTAATCTTTCATAAAAACAACTACTATGTTTTTACCTTTCATTATAACATTTCTATTGTCATTTTTATCCGCTCAAAACGTGAATAATTCGATTTCTTGACATTAATTCGCTTTACTTATAACTTTACTTGTTTTATCAATTTTAGGAAGGAATTTGGTTAGAAACGATTCAAATTCCGATGAAGTATATCAAAATAGGCTGAAAATTGCTGGCGCAATACCTACTCATATTGCTATTATTATGGATGGTAATGGCAGATGGGCGAAAAGTAGGGGACTCCCCAGAGTTGCCGGGCATAAAAAAGGTGTTGAAACCGTTAAAGATATTGTTAAAGCCTGCGTACAATTAGGTGTAAAATATTTAACTCTTTATACTTTTTCGACTGAAAATTGGAAACGACCCAAGGATGAAGTTTCGACTTTAATGCGCTTATTAGTCAGCACTTTACGAAAAGAAGTAGATGAACTAAATGAAAATGATGTAAGGCTTGTTGCTATAGGCCAGATTAATATTCTTCCGGTAGAAGTTCAGAAGGAATTAGAAGATTCTGTTGAGAGGACAAAAAATAATAACGCTATGACTCTTAACCTGGCACTTAGTTACAGCGGCAGGTGGGATATATTAAATGCTATAAAGAAAATTAACCAATTAACCTTGCAGCATGAGCTTGAAGTTGATGATATAGATGAAGAATGTGTCAGCAAATTTTTGAGCACTTCCGATATTCCCGATCCTGATCTTTTAATCAGAACCAGCGGTGAATTTAGGGTTAGTAATTTCCTACTATGGGAAATCGCCTATACAGAATTTTTTGTGACAGACGTTTATTGGCCGAATTTTGCGAGGAAAAATCTATACGAAGCCATAGAAAATTTTCAGAAGAGAGAAAGAAGATTCGGCAAAGTCAGCGAGCAATTGAAGAATATATAAGATTGAAATCTAATTAATGAGTTTACCTGTAGAAAAAAATATCCATGCCTGTTTATTCAACAGGGTTGCTAAGTTTTTCGTTTTTTTGTTTATTCTTGCGGTTACTCCTCATGTGCATGCCCAGGAATCGCAGAAGACTCTAAAAATACTGGGTATAAATGTTGAAGGAAATAAAACTGCCGATGCCAGTACAATAATAGCCAACAGTGGCCTTAGGGTTGGAGACGAAATACAGATTCCTGGTGATCAAACCATGAATGCGATTAAAAATCTTTGGAACCTCGGAATATTTTCTGATGTTCAAATTCTTCTTGATAAGCAGGTGGGAGACGGAGTCTTCCTAACTATAAAGGTGCAAGAGTACCCGAGGATAGAAAAAACTGTAATTGAAGGCAACGATGAATTAAGCACTAGTAAAATTGAAGACCAAATTACATTTGGAAGAGGTCAGATTTTGAGACCTCAAGATGTACAGAGTCTTGAGAATAAGGTTTACAAACTTTATGAAGATGATGGATATTTAAATGCTAAAATAGATCCCGAATATTTTGAATATTACACTGCTGATACTACAGAGAAGGGGATTACTGTAACATGGAGAAATAAAAAAGACCTTGCTGACGAATACAAAACAGATTACGAAAAAAGCGAAATAGAATATACCGATCTTATTTCAAAGATAAAGGATAGAATACTGCTTAAACTTGTAATGCATGAAGGTGAAAGAGTAGTAGTCAGAAAAATTGAATTCAGTGGTAACAAGGCGTTTACTGATGATGATCTCAAAGATCAGATGGATAATATATCAGAAGCAAAATGGTGGAAATTCTGGAATAGTGCTAAGTTTGATCCCGAAAAATTTAAGAAAGACAAGCAGTTGATAATAGATTTCTATCGTAAAAATGGTTATCTCGATGCGAGTATAACTTCTGACTCACTGATATATTCCAATGATAAAAAAGATCTCACGATTTTGATGAATGTTTATGAAGGCAAGCAATATTTTATTAGAAATATTAAGTGGGAAGGCAATACAGTTTTTACTGATGCTCAGTTGGATGAAAGGCTTGGTCTCAAAAAGGGTGATGTGTTTGATTATCAAAAGTTCCAACAGAATTTGAAGGGAAATAAGAGCCAAACGGATATTTCGTCTCTTTACATGAATGATGGATACCTAACGTTCAATGTTCAAGATACTGAAAATAAGGTTGATGACGATTCTGTTGATATAGATATTCGTATTGATGAAAGGAATAGATATAAAATTGGAATGGTTAATATAACTGGTAATGATAAAACAATGGATAAGGTAATAAGGAGAGAATTGTATACAGTTCCTGGCGATTATTTTAATCGTGGTCTGTTGATTAGAAGTATACAGCAGTTAGCTAATCTCAAATATTTTGATGAGCAGAAGCTTTACGGTCAGGATGCAATTAACTATAGATTAGCAAATGACAGTACGGTTAACTTAACTTATCATGTTGATGAAAAATCAAGCGATTATCTTAATGCTTCAGTTGGTTACAGTGGGGCTTTTGGATTTAGCGGATCAATAGGAATCACATTATCTAATTTTGCGCTCTCTCATCCTTTTACCATTGGGGGTGGTCAAATACTTAGTTTTGATTGGGAATTCGGTGTTGGAAGCATTTACAGAACATTTACGTTAGGCTTTACTGAGCCATGGTTTATGGATACACCAACTCTGCTTGGTTTTCAAGTATTTGATACTCGTGAACAATATTATTATGATTTGCGTCAAACCGGTGGAACAGTTACAGTAGGTAGAAAGTTGAAATGGCCTGATAACTATTTTGATGTCAGCGGATTTTTTAGGTATCAATACAATGATGTGCTGAATGGGGAAGGTTTCTATGCAGTAGGAAAGTACAATCAGTTTACACTGGGCACAACAATATCAAGGAAAAATATTGATAATCCTATTTTTCCATCGCAGGGTTCTAATTTACAATTGACTGGCGAATTATCCGGAGGACCGTTCTTACCAGGTGATTTAAATTATTATAAGCTTGGCTTAATAACTGAATGGTATAATAGTCTGTTCAATACTAATAGAATTGTTCTTTACACCATTGCCCACCTTGGATATTTGCAGGAGCTAGACCAAAAAACTAAGCTCGAAATAAATCCTTTTGATAAGTTCTTTATGGGAGGTAATGGATTAATAATAGCGACTGAGCCGTTAAGAGGCTACGATGATAGATCTATAGGCCCGCAAGACGCAAGCGGAAATGCGATAGGCGGAAGAGTAATGGAAAGATTTACGGCTGAACTTAGGTTTGCTGTTACGATGGAGCCTATCCCGCTTTATCTTCTCACGTTTGCAGAGGCAGGTAATGTTTTTGCAGACTTAAAAAGTGCCGATTTCTTTGACTTGAAAAGATCTGTAGGAGTTGGGGCAAGAGTTTTGATTAATCCAATTGGTTTGATAGGTTTTGACTTGGGTTATGGTTTTGATAGAAAATCGGTTAATGGGCAAAGTCCGGCATGGTTATTTAATTTTCAATTCGGAAAAGGTTTTTAATTATTCAATTATCTTTTAATTAATAATAATGAGGTAATCAGTGAAAAGGTTCACTTTTATATTTTCGATAATATTTTTAAGTGGAGCTTTTATATTTACTAAAGCTCAAAATAGTAACAATCCACTAAAAATAGGTTATGTTGATTCTCAAGTAATATTGACACAACTGCCCGAAGCCATTAAAGCTCAAGGTGATCTTGATGCTTTAACAAATCAATGGACTACTCAACTTGATAGTATGAATAAAGCATTACAAAATGAGTATGCAGATTACCAGAAAAAAGCTGACAAAATGAGTGACGATAAAAAGCTCGCGATACAGAAAACTTTGATTCAGAAGCAGCAGCAGATGGAAGCTTTTAGGCAACAGAAATTTGCGCAGCAGACAGGCGAAATTTATAAAGCTAATGATTCTCTTTTTGCCCCGATTAAGAAAAGAATTTATGCGGCAATTAGAGACGTTGCTGTAGCAGATGGAATGAAGTTCGTTTTTGATAAAGCTGGCGACGTAGTTCTTCTTTATGCAGACCAAGAATATGATATTACATACCAGGTCCTGGATAAACTGAAAAGAGGCAAATTATAACATACTTGAACCACTTTATTTTTTAGAGATTAAGAAAGAAAATTGTTGGGAAATATTTTGGGTGAATTAATTTTGAATTGCATCAACGTCTATTATTTTGAACTTTTGTAAGAAAATATTTAACCAATGAAAAAAATTCTTTTCTCTGTTTTAGTTTTTCTCTTTTTCTTCGGAGTAAAATCTTTTGCCCAATTAAAAATCGGCTATGTTGATTCGAAGTCTATTATGGATAACCTACCGGATGCGCAGGACGCTAAAAAACAGCTGGATAACATAATTCAGACATGGAAGAAAGACTTAGACCAACTTCAGAATCAGTATGATGAAAAGAAGAGTGATTATGATAAACGGAAATTGATAATGTCTGATCAAACTCGCACGGATATGGAAGGTGACCTGAAGAAACTACAGCAGCAGATCCAGGATTATCGAGAGAAAAAATTTGGGGCAAACGGAGAACTTTATCAGAAAGAGGATGAATTAATGAAGCCTGTACAAAACAAGGTTTTTAATGCTATCCAAGATGTAGCAAAGGAAAAAGATTTGGATTTTGTATTTGATAAGAGCGGTCAGGTACTTCTACTTTATGCTAAGGATAAATATGATATAACGCAAGATGTCATAGATAAACTAAAGCAAGAGTAATTATATTAATGAAAATTTCTATTTTTGACATCGCCGCTCTTGTTAACGGGAAAATATTTGGCGACAGTAATGTAAAAATTAATAATGCTGCAAAAATAGAAGAAGCACGAACAGGGGATTTAACTTTTCTTTACAGCCCTTCCTACGAAAAATTCTTTAGTACTACAAAGGCCTCTGCCATTCTTGTTAAAAACGGATTTGATAGAAGCAGGAATGATATTATTTATATAGAAGTAGATGCACCTGAGAGAGCGTTTACAGCCGTACTTATGAAATATTTTAGTCCCACTTTTTCTTTAGATGGAATCGCAGCTTCGGCATCCATCCATGAAAGTGCTGTTATTGGAAACGGAACAGCAATAGGTGAAAATGTGGTGATTTCACCAAATTGCAAGATTGGTAATAACGTAAGAATTTTTCACAACAGCGTAATTCTAGATAATGTGGAAATTGGTGACGATGTACTGATTTTTCAAAACGTAAGTATTAGGGAGAATTGCAAAATCGGCAGTAGGGTAATTATTCATGCTAACAGTGTTATAGGTTCTGACGGTTTTGGATATATAAAGAATGAGGGGCGGTATATTAAGGTACCTCAAATTGGCAATGTAGTAATAGAAGATGACGTAGAAATAGGCTCAAATGTTTCTATAGATAGAGCAGCTTTGGGCTCTACTCTAATAAAGCGTGGAGTTAAGATTGATAATTTAGTACAAGTTGCTCATAATGTAGAAATAGGCGAAGATACTGCAATTTCTGGTCAATCCGGAATATCAGGTAGTACAAAAATAGGTAAGAACTGTATATTAGCCGGCCAGGTCGGATTAGCAGATCATGTTGAAATTGTTGACAATGTAATACTTGCCGCTCAATCTGGAGTTCCAAAATCAATTTTGAAACCTGGAGTGTATTTCGGTGCTCCCGCCAAAGAACGTAAAACTGCTTTCTTGCTTGAAGCACACCTGCGAAATCTGGGAGAATATGTGGAGCGAATCAAATCATTGGAAAAAGAGATTAGTAAGCTTAAGGACGAGTTAGCGAAACTTAAAAGCTAAACTGCAGAGTTACGAACCACAATAGCCAGTGATCCAATTTTATTGTATTTATTAGTCCGTCTTAGTAATTTCTGTGTGATTTTTAATAAAATTAACCTCAATAAATAATTTAAGTAGCAAATGTTAGAGTTACAGAGAACCATTCAAAAATCCGTTTCCATTTCCGGTGTTGGATTACATACTGGTACATCTTGCAGTATGACATTCAAACCAGCACCAGAAAATTACGGAATTAGATTTGTTAGAGCTGACCTAGGAGGGAATCCCGAGATACCTGCAACTGCCGATAACGTAATTGATATTTCAAGAGGAACAACAATTGGTTTGGGGGAGGCTAAAGTTCACACTGTTGAACATGTTTTGGCTGCAATAGTGGGGTTACAAATTGATAATATCATAATAGAACTAGATGGAATAGAGCCCCCTGTTGGCGACGGTAGTTCGATGCCTTACGTTGAAGTCTTAAAAAGGGCAGGTTTTGAGCAGCAAGATGCACCAAAAGATTATCTAATTATAGATGAAACAGTAATGTATCATAATGAAGAGAAGCAAATTGATATTGTTGCTTTACCGCTTGATAATTATCGTGCAACAGTAATGGTTGATTATCAGAATCCTGCTTTGGGAAGTCAACATACAGGTTTGTTTGATCTTGAGAAAGAATTTGTATCAGAATTTGCACCTGCAAGAACTTTCTGTTTTTTAAGCGAGGTAGAAACTTTGGCGAATAACGGTCTGATAAAAGGCGGCGACCTGGATAATGCTGTTGTTATAGTAGATAGAAAAATGGATAACGGTGAGCTTGAAAAACTTAGAAACAAACTAGAAGTTAAAGGGAAAATTTTTCTCGGCGATAATGGAATTCTTAATAACAAGGAATTAAGATTTAGGAACGAACCTGTTCGTCATAAACTTTTGGATTTGATAGGGGATCTTGCCTTAATTGGTGCTCCAATTAAAGCACAAATTCTTGCTGCTAGACCAGGACACAAGGCAAATGTTGAATTCGCCAAACAGATAAGAAAACTTTATCAGCAGAAAAAACTTGTTAAGAAATATCAGTTTGTTAAAAAAGAAGGTGTAGTCTTCGATACAAATGCTATTCAAAGAATTCTACCTCATAGATATCCTTTTCTGCTTGTAGATAAAATAATTCATCTGGAACTTGACAAAAAAGTCATTGGAGTTAAATCAGTAACAGTTAACGAGCCTTTCTTTCAGGGGCATTTCCCAGGGCAGCCAATAATGCCAGGAGTGCTTATAATTGAATCAATGGCTCAGACTGGCGGAGTTCTTCTTCTTAATTCTTTCTTAAATCCTGAAGAAAAGTTGGTCTATTTTATGCAGATAAATAACGCTAAATTTAGGAAACCTGTTGTCCCTGGAGATCAACTTTATATTGAGATTGAACTTACCAATAAGAAAAGCAAAGTCGTTATGATGTCCGGTAAGGCATTCGTAAATGAGAGCTTGGTAGCAGAGGCTGATTTTATGGCAGCAATTGTTGATAGAGAACAGGATTTGAGCGATAATAAATAATAAAATGAGTAATATTCATCCTACTGCGGTTGTAAGTAATAGAGCCAAGATTGGAAATAATGTTCAAATCTCTCCATATGCAATAATTGAAGATGATGTAGAAATTGGAGATGATTGTTATATCGGTTCCCATGCTGTAATATATAATGGTGCAAGAGTTGGAAATAGGGTGAGAATTTTTCAATCTGCATCAGTAGCTCACATTCCACAAGATTTATCATTTGCAGGTGAGCGCTCTCAATTTTTTATTGGAGACGACACGACAGTCCGAGAATTTGTAACTCTTCATAGAGGAACCAAAGTAACAGGATTTTCCAAAATAGGAAAAAATTGTCTTCTTATGGCCTATTCGCATATTGCTCATGATGTAGTTATCGGGGACAATTGTATCCTTTCAAATGGCGTACAAGTCGGTGGACACGTTGTTATGGGAGACTGGGCAATAGTTGGTGGATTGACTCCCATACATCAATTCTGTAAAGTTGGAATGCATTCTATGATTGGAGGCGGATTTAGAATTACACAGGATGTTCCGCCGTATATTTTAGGAGCTTCCGAGCCTTTGAGATATTCTGGTGTAAATACAATTGGTTTAAGAAGAAGAGGATTTTCAAATGATGATATACAATTGATTAAGAAAGTTTATAGTTATATATATAGTAACTCGTTAAATATTTCACAAGCAAGAGAAAAGATACAGCAAGAAATGGACGCGGAAAATATTTACATAAAAAATATTTTTGCATTTTTAAGTGAAAGCAAAAGAGGAATTGTCGGGAAATGATTTTAAATGTTCTCGATATGGAAGTAAGTTCCGGCGAATACAACATGAAAAAGGATATATTTCTTGCTGAAAATATACCTCCTGATGAAGTAATGTTGAGATTTTACAGATGGCAGCCCTACTGTATTTCTTTAGGATTCAATCAAAATTTCAGTGATATAAATCTTGATGATGCAAAAAGAGATAACCTTGATATAGTAAAAAGACCTACAGGAGGCAGAGCGGTTCTTCATTCTGAAGAACTTACGTATTCGGTTGTTTTCCCGGAAGGTTTTTTAACGCCAAGGCAAATTTATAATGAAGTAAATTTCGCGTTAAAAATGGGACTGGTAATATACGATTTTAGATTGAGTGATATTGAACTGGAAAATCAAAATAATCTTTCACAAATGTACAAAGAAAATAAAACGATTACTTGTTTTTCTACTTCTGCAAAAAGTGAATTAAAATATAAAGGGAAAAAACTAGTTGGAAGTGCGCAAAGAAGATTTAAAAACTCCGTCCTTCAACATGGTTCAATTTTATGCGGCAATTTTCATAAAAAGATAGTCAATTATTTGAATATCAATGAAGGTCATAAGCAAATAATTAAGAATCAGATGGACAACAAAACAACTGATTTACATGAGATTTTTTATCAAAATATTGATTATGATAAATTAGTTGTCTCTTTAATTGCAGGGTTTAATGAATATTTCATAAATAGGTTAGCTTTACTTGAGTCGGAATTAAATAAAAAAACACAAATTATCCTTAGTTAAAAAATGAGTGTTGAATCAGAAATAAAGCTAGTGACAACAAAATCACTACAATTGTTAAAACAAAAAGGAATAAAAATATCCGTTCTTACTGCCTATGATTACATTATGGCAAAACTATTCGACGAAGCTGGAATTGATGTAATCCTTGTTGGTGATTCTTTGAGCAATGTTTTCCAGGGAAATGATACAACCCTGCCTGTAACTATGGATGAAATGATTTATCACACCAAAGCGGTTACAAAAGGTGTTAAAAGAGCAATGGTTGTTGTTGATATGCCTTTTATGTCATACCAATTAAGTACCGATGAAGCTTTTCGTAATGCCGGGAGAATAATGAAAGAAACATCTGCAAGCGCAGTCAAGTTGGAAGGCGGAAAGAGAGTTGCTGAAGCAGTTAAGAAAATTACTGATAATGGAATCCCTGTTATGGGACACATTGGTTTGACTCCCCAAAGTATACACGTTTTTGGAACATATAAAGAACGCGGAAGAGATGAAAAAGAAGCTGCTGAATTGTTAGAGGACGCTAAAATTCTGCAGGAGGCTGGAGCATTTGCTATAGTTATTGAAAAGATTCCTGCAGCGCTTGCAAAAAAGATAAGCGGCTCTTTATCTATCCCTACAATAGGAATTGGAGCTGGACTACACTGTGATGGGCAAGTTCTAGTTAGCCCCGATATGTTAGGACTGAATATAGATTTTCGCCCGCGTTTTGTTCGACATTATGCACAGCTTGCAAATGAAGTTAGTGACGCCGTGAAAAAATATATAAAGGATGTAAAAAACAGGAAATTTCCTGGAGAAAAAGAAAGTTATTAGCATTAGTTTATTATGTAAGAACGGAATTCCGGTTTTAAGTAATGGTTATATGAAGTTTTTATTTTTTCTTTTCTTAACGATTTTATTCCTCAAGCCTGTCTTTCCACAAATAGAATCTAAATTATACTTAGATAATGCTGTTATTACAGGCATTAAAGAAGACAACAAATTCTTATGGGTTTCCACTTATGGCTACGGGATTTTTAGGTATTCCAAAGCAGAAGGTATTTGGTACAATTATTCAACTAAAAGCAAAAATCTTGGTAATGATCTTTTATATAACATTGAAATTAGTAAGAGATATGTGTGGGCCGGTTCGGATGATGGATTATATATCTACAACAGGAGAAGAAATGTTTGGAGTAGAAAAAAGTTTATTGTGGGTGGTCAATGGGGCAACTGGATAAGATCCCTTTGTTATGATTCTACAAAGGGTATTCTTTGGATTGGAAGATTTGTTGATTTAACTATGCTAGATGTAAAACGGAATAAGTACAAGGATTTAAATCTTACACAAAATGCAGACCCAAGAACTAATGATATAAAAGTTATAAAATTAGACGGTGATAGTTTGGTTTGGTTTGGAACCGAATCTGGAATTCATATTTACAATAAAAGAAAAAATGTAGAGGACAAGGATGCGTGGACCTTCATCAACAACAAAAACGGATTTAACAATGACGGAGATGCAGTCTCCATTTCTGATATATTGTTCGATGGTGAATATGTGTGGATTTCAACAGATGAATTTGTTACTCCTGAGAAACCACGTTTTAACATTGGAGGAATTTACCGGTTTGATCGTCACAAAACATGGGATGAAATTTATAACCAGAATGGATTGCCGGCAAATGGAGTTTACTGCATGGCGCGTTCAGGAAATAAAATTTGGGCCGGATTATATGCTTTTGACGGAATTCAGAAAAAAGATTATGGTAGAGGGATTGTATTAATAGACAAGTCAACCGAAAATGTCATACAAGTAGATCTGAATAAACTAAATATTGCATCCGCTAAAGTTCTTTGTATGCACTTCGACGGTAAGGATATGTGGCTTGGAACGGATAGAGGTCTAGTGAAGATCACTTTATATAATCCTTTAGCAGAATTGGATGTTAAAGGTCTAAATAACGCGCTAAACAAAAAAACAATCCGTGAAACGAAAAGAAAAAAGACTAAAGTGAAACAGCCTATTAAAAAAGTAAAGGATATTTCAGGAGACTCAAGTTGGTAACTACTAAACACCTGTTCTGCTGATTTCGTTAAACCTCTCTTTTTAGACATCATATTTATCTTTATTTTACGTACAATTAAAAACAATAGCAGGTAGCAGTGATCAACTTTAATCATTATCGTTTTAGTGAGCTTAAAAAGAAATTCGAGGGGAAAAAGATTGCTGTTATAGGCGATATGATGCTTGATACTTATCTTTGGGGAGAGGTTAGACGAATATCCCCCGAAGCCCCTGTTCCTGTAGTCGAAATAGGCAACGAAATCTACCGATTTGGCGGAGCAGCAAATGTTGCATTAAATGTTCTAAAACTTGGTGGAACACCAATTCCGATAGGAGTTGTTGGAAAAGATAATGATGGAGTAATTTTTTCTTCTTTGCTTAAAGAAATTAATATAAAAGATGAAGGTATAATTATAGATGAAACTCGTCCGACAACTGCTAAAACTAGAGTAATTGCTGATAACCAACACGTTGTTAGAATTGACAGGGAAAGCAAAGAGTATCTGAACAGGAAAAATGTAAATCACATTTATGATTATTTGTATGAAATTTCTAATGCAATAGACGGTGTTATTCTTCAGGATTATAATAAAGGAGTTTTATCTTCTGCTTTGATTGAAAAGATTACCGGATTAACAAAATCAAAAAAGATATTGGTAACTGTTGATCCAAAGTTTAATAATTTTTTTAATTATAAAAGTGTTACCGTCTTTAAGCCTAATAGAAAAGAAGCAGAGGATGTTCTTGGCATCAAAATTAGAACCGATGAAGATGTGAAATTTGCAGGGAAGAAGCTTTTGGAAAAGTTAAAAGCTAAATATGTACTTCTCACACTCGGCGAGGAAGGTATCGCAGTTTTTGAAAAAGGCAGGGCTGAAAAAAGGATGCCTACGCAAGCAAAAAAAGTAGCTGATGTTTCCGGTGCTGGTGATACAGTGATCTCAACATTGACTATGGCTTTGGCATCGGGAGCAAATATTTATGAAGCATCTTACCTGGCGAATTATGCTGCCGGAATTGTTTGTGAAGAAGTAGGAATAGTACCGATAGAACTTGAAAAATTGTTCAATAAAGTTTTCAGTGAAAACAAATCTACTGGACAACCGACATCAGTTAAGAAATCTTCCTCAAGAAAATGATAAAGCCAGTTTTAACCTTAGATGAAATAAAGTTGCAGAGACAGAAGTTTAAGAGTGAGGGTAAAAAAGTTGTATTTACAAATGGTGTTTTCGATATAATCCATTCGGGACATGTTGACTATCTAAATAAGGCTAAGGCGTTAGGCGACATTTTAATTGTCGGGTTGAATAGTGATATTTCTGTTAAAAAAATTAAAGGGAATAAAAGACCTATAATTCCCGAAAAAGATAGAGCATATGTTCTTTCTAATTTAAAAGCTGTGGATTTTGTTGTTTTATTTGATGATGAGACGCCCAAAAAATTAATTGATGAAATTATCCCCGACCTTCTTGTAAAAGGAGGCGATTGGCCACTGGATAAAATCGTTGGCCGAGATACAGTTGTAAAAAATGGTGGGGAGGTCAAGAATATTGATTTTGTTAATTTTTACTCTACTTCTCAAATAATCGACACTATTCTGAAAAGGTTTAAAAATTAATATCTTTATTAATTGGTTACAATTACCAATCTTATTGTAGTTTCAATTGATTTCATGTTCCTGAAAAGTGAAAAAAGAAAGAAAAAAAAGAACATTACTCCAGAAGGTTGTAAATGTATTCCTCTACATCGGTATTGGAGTATTGTTTATTCTTCTGGTAGCTTTTGGTTTTAGTCAAACATCTACATTCAGAAATTACCTCAAAAATTTTATAGTTAATGAAGTAAATTCATCCATTCCTGGGAAACTTGAGATTGGAGAATTAAATGGAACTATTTTTACATCCCTTTCTTTACGAAACACCGTTTTCATTTTGGATGGCGATACAGTCCTGAATTCAGATTTTATTGCCGTGAAAACAAGCCCACTTCATCTTTTAATCAAAACAATTTATTTAAGAAATGTTGTCTTGAGAAATACTAAAGTTAATTTAAAAGTAGATGAAGAAGGCAAACTTAATATTTCAAAATTATTTCAATCAACTTCGTCTGATACATCCAAATTTCCATTTACTATTGAAGTAGCCAATCTAAGGCTGAAAAATGTTGATTTCTCCCTGTCACGGGAAGGTGATAATGTTAAAAGTGAATATTACGATTCACTTAATACTTCTGACCTGAGAATAAGTGATATTTCATTGGGGCTCAATGGTTCTTTTGACATAGGTAATAATCAATACAATCTTGATATTGATGACTTAAGTGCCAAAACAAACATAAAAGGATTTGCTTTAGAGAATCTAAGCGGTGATTTTTTTCTCGGAGCAAAAGGGATGGCAGTGAAAGATTTTTCTTTAAAGACCGAAAGGTCTAAAATCACACTGAATTCCTTTTTAGAGAATTACGACATGTTTGGAAAAAATTCTGACCTGGCTGCTGCCAATACAAATTTAAAACTGCAAGCAGATTCTTTAGATTTTGATGACATTTCAATTTTTGTTCCGCAGATCAAGTTTCTTAAGGGGAAAATATTCTCAGATATAAAAGCTTCAGGAAAGTTTTCTGATCTTAAGATACAGAATATTAAACTTAATTATGATAGCACACAGTTATATGCTCACGGATCGATTAGAAATCTTCAAAACTCCAGTACAATGTTTATTAATACGAATTTTTATGACTCCTATATTAATGCTTCGGATGTGAATAAACTAATGCCTTCTTTATCTATTGGCAGCATTAATAATATAGGCACAGCATATTTTGACTCATTATATTATTATGGAAACCCGCTTAATTTCAATGCAGCATTTTCTCTTAGAAACAGCTATGGTAACATTCATGCAAAATCCAATTTTAATTTTATGAATAAAGTTACAACTTATAATCTTACTTTATCAACAAAAAATCTAAATTTACTCCCTGTTGCTGGTGTTACCTCTTCTCTCAACTTAGATGGCTCAATAGATGGACAAGGATTCAATCCACAGGTCTTGAATACCAAAATAAAACTAAGCGGGACAAATTCAACATTGCAGGAAAGTAAAATAGATTCGTTAAATTTTGAAGCACTTGCAAAGTCCAAGGTAGTAAAATATAACCTCAATGCCCAAAATGATTCTTCGGGGATTCACTTAAACGGGGATTTTGATTTTACAGATCCTAAAAATGTTGATTATACATTGGGTGGTAAAGCTAATAATTTAAATTTAGCTAGTCTTTTGTATTCTAATAAATATGAATCTAACCTAAATTTTAGTGTAAATGCTAAAGGCGAGAATTTTGACCCTGACAAGGCAAAATTAAATTTCGATGTATATCTTTTTAAATCAGTATTCCGGTCAGAAGAGATTGATAGTCTCAATGCAGCAATAGTAGTTGGGTATGAAGAAAATCATAAAAGATTTATAAATCTCACTTCTAATCTTCTTGATCTTAATATAGAAGGTCAGCCAGTTACGGAAGAAACATTAAAATTTTTGTCGGACGAGTTATTCTTAACTTCTTATTCCATTACAAAAAAAATACATCAAATATATCCTTCAGTACCAGAGACAAGTGATTCTACACTTAACACCACCATGGCAGATAAAATTTCTCTGCCTGAAAATGTCTCGGTGAAATATAAAATTAATCTTAAAGATTTCAGGCTGCTATCTTTGTTTCTAAATCAAAATCACCTGGAACTAAACGGCAATCTTGAAGGAAATCTAAACACTGACAGCAGTGGTTTAAACATTTCACTTACTTCGGATATTAATTATGTAAAGTTCTGGAATCAGAAAGACGTTTTTTTTCTTTCAAATCTAAATATTAATTCTAATTTCAATAAAGCTTTAAATTCCGATTCGATTAAAGATATAGCATTCAACTTAGATGCTAAATGCGATAGAATTTTTGTGGGCAAGAATATTAGAGACTTAGCTTTGTCATTAAAGGTAAAAAATGAAGAATCGTTTTTAAATTTTTCAGGCAAATTTGAAGATTATGCTTCGGCAAACTTTTCTGGTAAAGCTGATTTCAGTTCAAACAACTTAAAATTAAATCTAGACAGCCTCCGAATGTCATACAATAACTTTGTTCTAAATAATGCACAACCCGTGATAGCCGATATTTCTGAAAGCAGCATAAATCTTGATAATTTTAATTTGTTCAATAAGGATGGAACAACTCTGCAAGTATCAGGAAATTTGCTTAAGTCAGGCAATCAAAATATGACTATCAAGGTTAATAACTTAGATGGGGCTGCATTGAGCGAAAATTTTCTGGGGTTAAAACCAACAAATGCTCTTTATTCGAAGATTAATTTTCTGTCAAATATAAACGGAACTTATTCCACTCCAGTGATCAACTCGAAACTAAATGTTAATGATATAACTTATAAGAACAAAAAATTTGGAAGCCTGACTTCCAACTTTTCGCTTAAAAATAATGAATTACTGACCGATCTGAAATTCATTGAAAATAGTGATTCTACTAAAGAGCCTACGTTAGTTGTTAAAGGTAATATCCCAGTTAAGTTCGAAGCATCTGGAGATTCTTCTAACACAAAAAGTGCTGGAGTCAATTTATATATAAATGCCAATCATTTTAATTTGGAAACATTCGGAAATACACTTCCCTATCTTAATGAACTAACTGGGGATCTTTCTGCAAATTTAGTGATTTCAGGTACTTCCGGTGATTTGAATCCTAGTGGTAATTTTACAATTAGAAACGCATCATTTGTTCTCTCGGAAAATAATTTAAAATATGATTGCACTGTAAAAGCACAATTAAAACCAGATTTACTAACACTTGACACGTTGTTAATTGCGAATGCTTCCGACACCCGTGAGAACAGAAGAATTATTATTTGGGGAAATGCCGGTCTAAATGATTTAAATATTGTTTCATCAAATTTTAATGTTAACGGAAGTCTTAAAGTTTTGGGTTTTACTTCTAAAGCTGTTAGCCCGTCAGTTTACGGCAATCTGGTTATTGCTACAAACGGTAATGTCCAGTTTACTACCGGTAAAAGTGGTGCGCTATTAGAGGCGCCTATTTCTGTCGTTGTGGCTAATCTTGTATTTTCGCCTGCTCAGAGAGCATATTCTAACAGCCTGAATAATTATATTTATAGATTTGCGAAGGATACAAGTTCTAACAAGAGTGTATCTTTTGAAAATCTTGTAAAACTTTCACAAGAACGAGAAAATGCAGGTAAAAGCGAGGTTAAAAAGCTGAATTTTAATTATAAAGTTGATGTGGATGTAAAAAATGAGGCCAAAATTGTTTTTATACTTTCAAAAGAGTTTAATCAAAAATTAACTGCCATTCTAAATGGTAATTTCCAGTACGAAAGAATAAACGGAAGAGCAAATGCCCAGGGCGAATTAAAATTGCTCGATGGTTCCAACCTAGACTTTATTAAAACATTTACGGCGGGTGGTTCGCTAAAGTTTGAGAGCGATCTTGATAATCCTTACCTGGATATAACTGCAACGTATACTGACTATTATTATCCGCCTACGGCAAGTACTACAACTGAAACTACGTCATCGACAGGTAATAGTACTAATGGTTCAACGACAAAATCAACAGCAACAAATGAAGAATTAGTCGCAGTGAAAATAAAACTTCAGGGCCCGCTTAAAGATTTAAATAAAAATTTTATTCAGAACAAACAAAATATTTCGGTTTACGTAGGAGAAAACAATATTAATAATAACATTGCAAGCACGAAGTACGATGTTTCCGACGCAATAATGTTTATAACAATGGGGAGATTCGTGAACGAAGAAAGCGGTACATCGCAGGGCCCGCTCGAGGGAACCACTACGGCATTGGCGGGTTCTCTGCTGGGCGGATTTCTAAATTCTTATTTGGGAGATTATGTTAGAAGTGTTCAGCTTAGAAAAGTGGGCAACAATTACAAAGTAAATCTTTCAGGCAGAGTTAAAGATTTTAGATATTCTATAGGGGGTTCCACAGATGTATTTTCCGACCTGAGTCAGACAAACATAAAAATAGAATATCCGATAACTAACAGTCTTTTGTTGAGAATAGAGAGAAAGCAATCTATCAACGAATCAAATATAAATAATGATATGATTAACGAGTTTGGTTTGAAATATAAGTTTGAGTTTTAATGAAAAAAAGAGTCATTTCCTTTTTTAAGAAAAATTCTTCCAAATCTTTTAGAAGTAAAGAGATCGCAAAAAAATTAGATTTTGTATCTGAACATGAATATTCTTCACTTAAGTCAGTTTTACATCAATTAACTAAAGAACACTTTCTCACCAGGGTCGGGAAAAGGTATAAACTAAATAAAAAAACAGATATGGAAAACACAATCGTAGGTATCTTGGAAATGAATAAAGCGGGTTTTGGGTTTGTGTTAGTAAATAACAAAAAACTTGGAGATATTTTTATTGCATCTAGAAATTTGGGAACTGCATTTGACGGTGACAAAGTTGAAGTTTCTTTGTTCGCTAAACAGAAAGGTAAAAATATAGAAGGTCAAATAATAAATGTTCTTGAAAGAAAAAGAAAGGAAATAGTTGGGGAGTTAAAAAAATCAAAAGCATTTCATTTTGTTGAACCGGATGATCCCCAGGCCTATAGAGATATTTATGTTGATGAGAAACATCTTTTGGGTGCTAAAGTGGGAGATAAAGTTGTTGTTGGAAATATAAGATGGGATTCTCTGCAGTTAAATCCCGAAGGAGTTATTCTGGAACTTATAGGTAAATCCGGCTCTTTAACTGCTGAAATTGCGTCCATTGCAAGAGAGTTTAACCTGCCTTACAAATTCCCCCCGGAAGTTATTGAAGAAACTGAAAATATAAATCTTGAAATATCTGATGAGGAAATAAATAGCAGGCTGGATTTTAGAAACAAGAATACTTTCACCATAGATCCTGAAGACGCCAAAGATTTTGATGATGCACTTTCAATAGAAGAACTGAAAAACGGAAATTTTTCTGTAGGCATTCACATAGCTGACGTTTCACATTTCGTTAAATCTAATTCCACTTTGGATGAGGAAGCATTCAATAGAGGAAACAGCGTTTACTTAGTGGGTTCAGTTGTTCCGATGCTTCCCGAAAAATTATCAAACGTAGTTTGTTCTCTCAATCCTAACACAGACAGACTGACTTATTCCGTAGTTGTGGAATTGACTGAAAAGGGAAAAGTAGAAAAATATCAGATAAAGAAGTCAGTCATAAATAGTAAGAGAAGATTTACATATGATGAAGCCCAAGATATTATAGAAACTGAAAAAGGTGGTTTTGCCAAGGAATTGCAGTTGTTGAATAATTTAGCTATCGTATTGAGAAAAAAAAGATTAAAACAAGGCGGTATCGAATTCTTTACATCCGAAGTTAAATTTACTCTTGATGATGAAAACAAGCCGGTGGCGGTTAAGATTAAAGAAATAAAAGAAAGCAATATGCTTGTGGAAGAATTTATGTTGCTGGCGAATAAAATATGTGCCCAGCATATTGAAAAACTATCTAAAACAAAGACAGCGCCATTTGTCTATAGGGTTCATGATCTGCCGGATAAAGAGAAAATAATAGAGTTCGCAAAATTTGTAAAATCATTAGGTTATTCGTTCGATCTTAATTCAGCGCTTACATCAAAACAATTTCAAAAACTAATACAGCAGGTAAAAGGAAAAGAAGAAGAAATTCTTATCAATGATCTGGCAATAAGATCAATGGCAAAGGCAGT
>JBJKPP010000012.1:0-11908 GCA_046706145.1 Ignavibacteriaceae bacterium
AAAATAAAACCATCGGGAGTGAATATAAATCCCGAACCGCTTCCACCTTGTTGCTCGTTGCCTCTTCCACTGTTTCTTCTATTAACTTGCTTTAGGGTTACATTTATATTTACAACTGCCGGGCTTACAATTTGTGTTGCCTTAATTACAGTATTGGAATAAACATCAAGAAGTTCTTCGTTGCTTACTTCATTTTCATTTTTTAATTGGCTAGTGCTTGAATTATCTTCATTTAATAAAAATTCTACTTTTTTCATCATACCCTTAATCTCAATTTTGGTTTAAGTTTTAATCATAAGTACGCAAAGATATTTAGAAGAAATTTAACTGACAATACTTGAGGAGTGGTCTAAAATACACATTGTTCATTTTTAGGAGGCAATTCAACAATTCCTGAAATCGCCTTTTGATTTTTCTAATGAATTAGCAGCATGTTTAAGACGTTTATAATTCCGCCATCCTTTTGGTGATATTCTTATCTCTTTTATTCTTATGATTTGTTTTTTATTATCTGTATTAAAGACATGTTCTCCAAAAATATGTCCTTGATCATGGAGATATTTCATTAATTCAAATTCCCCATCGGAAATCTCAGAATCTCGCCCTGGATATCCTGCAATGTACTCAAGAATGTTTATAATGGTATCTTTGTCAGGCTTCATCTTAGCTTCTTGAATTTCTTAAAATCTAAACTTCAGTCTCAGCTAAACAAAACTTTATGTTCTGTTTACTTTTTACTATAATTTTCTGCTTCTGCTTTAATAAACTCTTTTACTCCTTCTCCTCCATATAATTGAAGCTTCGCTTTTCCATTTTCAGGTTCAACTTCAATTATAAATCCCAAGAAAGGACAGCAGAGCCTTTCTTTGTCAACAAATTCCATAAGCCTGACAAGTGTTTCCGAATCATTTGGAAAAGCGAAAGAATACCCATCATAAATTTCATTTATCTCTTCTGCATTTTGAAAGATTTTCTTTGTGTTTTCTAAATGTCTAAGACGAACTGAAGGTTCAAATACAGACATGTCACATGCAAAGACAGATTCATTCATATCGAATTTAAATACTAAAGTGTTTCTTACTTCTTTTCGAAAGAAATTCTATCAATAGAGCGAACAAGCTAATTATAAAATATGCTGATGCTTGCATATTGAACACCTCTAAATAGTAATCCTAGATAATTTTTGTAGAAATATCAACTCTAATTTACATGCTTGTGTTTCAGGTCTAATAATATACGCTTGGTGTATTTAGTAGTACACAACTTGCAGAAAGAAAAATCTGAGATACTGGTATAAAAGGAGTGCCGGCTCCTTTTTTAGTTTCAAAATTTCCAATTAAAACTTTGTTAAAAAAATAATGCTTGCTAATCGATATTACTTTTAATTATATTATACACATCGCACATTCTCAATGTTTATTATCTATGAAAGGGATGGGATTATGAATAGAATTCTTTGCTTTTCATTAATTATAATATTCATTGGTATAGAAAACCTGCATTCACAATGGGTTCAGAGTGATAGTTTATTTGGCAGTTCAGTTACCTCATTGACTACTGCTGTGGATAATAATAACAATGAATACCTAGTAGCAGGCACCTATGGTGAGGGGATTCTACTTTCGACAGATGGAGGTGGAAGCTGGAACGAATCAAATAACGGTTTGACTAATCAATCAGGGACTGCTCTTTACGTGACCGCTGTTGCTTCTTCAGGACTCAATGTCGCCATTGGAACCCTCGGTGGAATTTTTTTGTCAGCCGATGGTGCTAAAAGCTGGAGTATTGTAACTGATAGTTCAACCCAAACAGGCATCAACACAATGGCATTTGGCTCCGGCAATAATATATTTGCTGGAACCCAAGGTAATGGTATCTTTGTTTCAAACAACGGTGGAGCAACCTGGACACAGAATGATTTAAACACTCCTTTCATATACTCAATGACGTCTCTTTCATTGAGTGATACTTCTGCGTATATCTGTTCTGGCTCTTATGGTGATGTATCATTATCAGTGAATGAGGGAAAGGATTGGAGCCAATTGAATAATGGTTTGCCTCAGTCTAAAATTTCCGCTCTCGTAGCTTTAATTAGTATGAAAACCGCCAGCATAAGTATATTTGCAGGAATGGCTGACAGTGGTATATTTTTGTCAACCAATAACGGGGTGGATTGGAAAGAGTCAGATAATAACATAAGCTCCCTACCGATTGGCTCTTTTGCTGTTACAAGTCATGATTCAGCTCAGGCAAAAATCTTTGCGGGTACTTTAGGAGGAGGTGTATTCGTTTCTACCAACTATGGGGCTAATTGGTCGCCGGTTAATGACGGACTTAATATTGGCTCACAGTATGTTTACGGACTTGCTATTTCCGGTCCGAATTTAATAGCGGGAACTGCAAATGGATTATGGAAGCGTCCATTGACCCAAATGATTACTTCAGTAAGGACTTTGCCAGGCACCGTTCCATACAAATTTAATTTGACTCAGAATTACCCTAATCCATTTAATCCAACAACAGTAATTAGCTATCAGCTTTCAACACTCAGCCATGTTGAGCTGGAGGTTTACAATGTACTAGGAGAGAAAGTTGCTGAATTAGTCAACAAAGAACAAACCGCAGGAGCTTACAAGGTAACTTTTAATGCAAGTAACCTTGCAACCGGAATCTACTTTTATGAACTTCAAGCTGGAAATTATACTTCAGTTAAGAAGATGATTTTGCTGAAATAGATATATCGATTTTTACCCAAAAATGTTTTTAGAGTTTGAACTTCCATCGAGGTTAATAAATAACCTTTGTAAGGTTTGAAACAACTAATACTCCACATGAGAAAATCCTAATAAAGTTATAGGGGTAGGGTATGGAACCTATATTCTAAGCATTTAATTTAAAAATAATCTAATATTTAAAAATACAACTTTCTTGTTGTATAAATAAGATATTTTACTGATATTATTAGTCATTCGGAAGCGCTAATTTGATACCCACTAGATGAATTCATGAACAACTATACGATAAGAAATTTATAAACCTCAGCATTTTGCTTTTAGTAAGATTAAATAAGCTAAGGATAGATAAATTAATATCGGCAAAACTATACTCCATATAAAAAACTATTAATATTTTTTTTTGATAAAAGAATACAGTCATTTGAGAGGGATATATGTTTGACATAAAAGCTAATGGAAATAACGAGGTTTACTTATTAGGCAGATTTGATGCTTCTCAAACATCCAAAGCCGATAGCATCTTTGATTTAATAGATAACAACTGCACTATTGACCTTTCTGAATTAGAATATATATCCAGTGCCGGACTAGGATCTTTGCTCAAAATTTACGTCCGTATCAGCAAAGACGGGTGTAAAGTAACCCTGAAAAATGTGAATAAACACGTAAAAGAGGTTTTTAAATACTCGGGTTTGGACAAAGTATTTATTATTGAATAAAAAAATAGTTACTCTAGCCAACTTTTTACTTACTTAATTGTATTTATGGATAACGACGATCAAATACTTGTAAAAGAGTCTCTGAATGGTAATAAAAGAGCATTTGAAGAAATTGTCGAAAAGTATTATAAGATTATATTCAGACTTGCTTACAGAATTTTAAGAAATAATGATGATGCTGAAGAAATTACACAAAGCACTTTTGTTAAAGCCTATGAAAACCTTGGTTCTTATAATTCGAAATTCAAATTTTTCAGCTGGTTATACCGGATTACAGTTAATGAATCTCTGAATTTTTCAAAAAGAAAAAATTTTCTTGAAGAGCTTGACGATAGACAAAGCAACAATGAAAAAGATCCGGATGTCATATATGAAGAAACAGAAAGAGGCGAAAAAATACAGGATGCTTTAATGGAACTCGATATGATTTACAGAGTTCCGGTGGTTCTTAGACATTTTATGAATTATTCTTATAAAGAAATAAGTTATTTGATTGATGTACCCGAAAAAACTGTTAAGTCAAGGTTGTTTGAGGGAAGACATTTATTAAAGAACATTTTAATAAAAAAAGGTTTTTACAATGATAGACAAAAAATATATTGAACTGATGAATAAAGAGATTGATGATGTCATCACAGACGATGAAAGAATCGCTTTGCACGATTATTTATTAGGTAATAAAGCCGCGAAAGAGTATTATAATGAACTGCGATTAACAAATGATTACCTGGATTCTTTACCTGATCCTGAACCGTCCGAAAATCTTAAAAAATATATAGTAAATTCCATAGATTTCAGCAGACACTCTGTATCAGATGATAGAAAAAAATTCTGGAGTTTTTTGTATTTACCAAAATTTAAGTATGCATATATATTTACTGCGGGTATTATAGCCGGGATAATAATTCTAAGTATCTATACGAATACTTTTAATTTTAAAGATACCGATAATAGTACTTCCGGTACAATTGGTGTTGAGAAAATAAAACCGGAAGTGATTAAAGAAATTCCGTTAAAATTATCGGATATAGGTGGCCAAATTGAATTAGTAAAAACCGGGAACAATTTTTCAGTTGATGCTAATTTTAACTCATCTCAAAAATTTGATTTTGTAATTAAATATGGAAACGATGTTGAGTTTAAGAGTGTGAATCCTAAATCTGCTAGTAATATTGAATTTTCTAACGGTGAAAATTCAATTAAAACTAGTAGTCAAGGGTTACAGCAGTATAGGTTTTTATTCTCAAAGAATGGCAGCAAGGTATCTTCAATTTATATTCAGCTGATAAAATCTGATAAAATAGTATATCAGGACGAACTGACGCTAAATTGAAAGGAATCGGTGTTTTTTTGATTATTTTAAGGACTTGTAACAAAAGTTCAAAAAGTTGCCAACTTTTTCGCTATTAAAATGTATTTAAAGTAATGTATTAAAAAATAATTTTTATTTTAATCTTAGGAGGTATAGAATGTCACAAAGAACTAACAATAAGAAGAAAGTATTATTTGGTGGGGTACTTCTGATAATTGTTGTAGTTTTGTACATAATAGCTTTTTATCCATGGCCTGCTTCTACTAATCTGTCCGGTACAATAGGTGGGGTTGAAAAAGCAAATAAATATAGAGCCGAACAAATTTCAGATAAGGACGTTGCGGTTCACGAAGGTATAGTCCAAAAACTTATTCAGAATGATAAAGTTTTAAAAATTATTAATGATCCAAATTTTCAAAAATTAGCTAGTGATAATGCATTAAAACAAAATTTTGATAATATGTTGAGAAATGCAGTTACAAGCGCATTAAAAGATGCAGGCGCATTGAAAAGTGGAAATGCATTAAAGAGTGCAGATGCATTGAAAAGTGGCAATGCATTAAAGAGCGCAGATGCATTGAAAAGTGGTGATGCATTAAAGAGCGCAGACGCATTGAAAAGTGCTGACGCATTAAAAAGTGCAGATGCATTGAAAAGTGCCGACGCATTAAAAAGTGCAGATGCATTGAAAAGTGCTGACGCATTAAAGAATGCAAATGCCCTTAAAAATGTTGGAAATGCACTAAAGGGTGCTCTGGTTAATGCATTGAAAGATGGTAGTGCACTGAAAGATGTTAATGCATTGAAAGATGCTAGTGCACTTAGAACTTCAATAGAAAACGGGTTAAGATCTACTATTGAGAATTCATTAAGAGATGCCTCTGCATTAAAGACTGCTAGATAAAATAAAAAAGATTTATTAGATTACTTTTTAAGAAACAGAAATATCTTTTATAAGTTTTTAAGGAGAAATTATTGATAAAATAATTTCTCCTTTTACTATTTCATTGAAATTGAAAAGCATGCCAATAAGATTTTCATTCCTCAATCGCTTTTTATTAATTTTCTATCTTTTTATATTATTCTTTTCAAATTCCTCTGCACAATTCTATTCAATTGAAACACCCAACATAAGGCTAATTTATTATGGTCTTGCCTCATCTTACCTTGTAAAATATGTGGGTAATTGTTCTGAAAATGCACTTTTGTATCATGAAAAACTTTTTGGATATACTCCTTCTGAAAAAGTTACCGTAATTATGCATGATCTTTATGATTATGGAAATGCGGGAGCAACTTCAGTCCCGAGGAATACTGTAATGATTGCTATTGCGCCTGATAATTCAGTTTATGAAACAGCAAGTGCAAATGAAAGAATAAATGAAACAATGAACCATGAATTTGTACATATTGCTACTCTTGATCAAGCAGCAGGAAGTGATAAATTTTTCAGAACTTTATTTTCAGGAAAAGTAATGGAGGTTTCTGAAAATCCTTTAACTATGTTGTACAGCTATTTGACAACTCCACGCCGGGCTTCACCGCGATGGTACAGAGAAGGAATTGCTGTTTATTTAGAAACATGGATGTCGGGCGGACTGGGGCGTGCTTTAGGCGCATATGATGAAATGGTGTTTAGAACATTGGTAAAAGAAAATGCCCGTATTTATGATCCGGTTGGATTAGAATCCGAAGGAACTCAAACAGATTTTCAGGTTGGCGCAAATGCTTATCTATACGGAACCCGCTTTATGAGTTATATGGCTTATATGTATGGATCGAAAAAATTAATTGATTGGACATCAAGAAGGGAAGGCAGTAATGCTTATTTTGCCTCACAGTTTGAAAAGGTTTATAATATCAATTTAAATGATGCTTGGGAGGATTGGATTAAATGGGAAAAAAAATTCCAGAATGAAAATCTCAATATAACAAGTAAAAATCCGGTTACTCATTACCGGGAAATTTCTAATACTACGCTTGGCTCTCTGTCACGTCCTTTTTATGATAGGTCAACAAATAAAATTTATGCCGCAATTGATTATCCCGGACAAACAGCCTATATAGCATCAATAAATGTAAATTCCGGTGAGGTAGATAAGATATCCGATATCAAAGGTCCGGCGCTTTATTTTGTCTCTTCTCTCGCATATGATCCTAAAGAAAAGATTATCTTTTATACAACGGATAATAATGATTGGCGCAGTATTAAATCAGTAGATTTAAAAACTGGAGACACAAAGATGCTGATGGAAAAGGAAAGAATAGGAGATCTTGCATACAATCAATCAGATAGTTCTTTATGGGGTGTAAGACATTCTAACGGCATCTCTACGCTTGTAAGAATTCCTTATCCGTACACCGAATGGAATCAAATTTATTCTTTCCCATATGGAACAGATCTCTATGATATTGATATTTCACATAATGGAAAATATCTTACAGGAGCTCTTGCCGAAATTGACGGTACTCAACTATTAATAAAAATGGATACAGACAGTTTAATCTCAAGCAGGTTTTCTTATGACACACTTTTCAATTTTGAGAACAGCCTTCCGGCCAATTTTATTTTTACGGATAACGATAAATTTTTAATAGGTTCCTCATACTATTCCGGCGTTTCCAATATATATAAATATGACCTTGATAAAAAAGATATGTCAATTCTTACTAATACGGAAACAGGTTTTTTCAGACCGATAGAATTTTCAAAGGATTCCTTAATTGTTTTCAATTATACAAAGCTGGGCTTTTCTCCAGTGATGATTAAGAATGAACCGGTAGAAAATGTTGCAGCAATAAATTACTTGGGGCAGCAAATTGTTGAAAAAGATCCTATAGTAAAAAAATGGATTGCCCCGCCGCCATCAAGTGTTAATTTTGATTCCATCACTACTTATAAAGGAGAATATAATAGCATATCTAATCTTGGTATTGAGTCGGTTTATCCGGTTGTGGAAGGTTATAAAAATTTTGTTTCATATGGATTAAGGCTTAATATTTCTGATCCGGCTGGTTTTCAAAAGTTTGATCTCACCGGTTCTTATTCTCCTAGTAGATTATTGACAAAAGATGAACGGTACCATTTAAGTTTTCAGTATTCGCATTTTGAATGGGAAGCTAAAGCCACTCTTAATAATGCTGATTTTTATGATCTATTTGGTCCTACTAAGGTAAGCAGGAAAGGTTATTCCTTTGGTTTAAAATACCATGAATATATTATTAATGATTCTCCTGAATTAATGGATTATTCGCTTTTTACTAATTATTATGGAAACCTTGAAAGGCTGCCTGATTATCAAAATATTGCTGCATCGTTCAACAAATTATTTAATATTGGTGCAGCTTTTGGCTACAAATATGAAGTAAAATCATTAGGTGCCGTTGATGAAGAAAAAGGATTTAATTGGCAAATCAGTTTTGACAACAATTATGTAAGAACGACTATTTATCCTCAGATACATAATGATTTTGACCTTGGTTTTGCATTGCCTATTAATCATTCATCTATTTGGTTGAGAAGTTCTGTTGGTTATTCTTATGGTGACAGACTAAACCCCTTTGCAAATTTTTATTTCGGAGGATTTGGGAACAATTATATTGATGATCAGGCCGAAGAAAGATATAGGGAATATTACAGTTTTCCCGGTGTTGAATTAAACAATATAGCCGGAACGAATTATGGAAAGCTTTTATTTGAATGGAATCTTCCGCCATTGAGATTCAAAAATTTGGGCTTTGCATCATTATTTGCAAATTTTGCCCGGACTTCGCTATTTTCAACTGCAATGGTAACAAATTTTGATGCAAAAGATTACCGGAGGTCCTTTCTTGACTTCGGTGGCCAAATTGATTTTAGGTTCATAATGCTCTATCATCTAAAGTTAACATTTTCAGTCGGCTATGCTGCAGCAGTAGAAGAAAATCAAAAGCTATCAGATGAATTAATGTTTTCACTCAAAATTTTGTAGTTATGAATGGTTAGAACTGCAATAAGTGTCCTTCCTGTATTTATTTTTTTAGCGGCATTAATATATCTGGATAGTTTTAAGCTCGTTAAAATTTCTTTTGTTCTAATAACAATTTTGGCAGGCTGTGTTGCTGCAGTAATTAGTTATTTTATAAATATCTTTTTAATAAATAACTTACCGGTACCTCTCTCTACCTATACCATGTACGTCTCACCGTTTATTGAGGAGTTTCTTAAGGCATCTTTTATAATTTATCTTCTGGCAAAAAACAAAGTGGGTTTTATGGTAGACGCTGCAATTTATGGTTTTGCTGTAGGCGCCGGTTTTGCTTTTATTGAAAATATTTACTACCTGAGTTCTCTCAGTCAAACAAATTTAATTGTCTGGTTTATAAGAGGTTTTGGAACTGCTGTGATGCATGGAGGTACCACTGCTTTATTTGCAATTGTAACCAAAAATATAATTGATAGAAAAAAAGGCTTTAGACTTTACCAAATAATACCGGGTGTGATTTTTGCCTCTTTATATCATTTGCTGCCGGGACTTTTATTTGCCGTTGGTATTCATTCATTCTTTAATCATTTCGTTTTTTCGCCGGTTATTTTAACTGTACTTCAATTAATTGCACTCCCTGCTGTTATAGCCTATGTATTTTATAGAAGTGAAAACTTATTGAAACAATGGATGGAATCAGGGATGGATAATGATGTCCAGTTATTAGCCCAGATTAATGAGGGAAAATTTGCAGAGTCTAATTCAGGGACATATATTCTCTCTCTTCAGGATAAATTTTCGGGAATAGTTTTGGCTGATATGCTTTGTATTATAAAAATCAGATTGGAACTGGCGATACAAGCTAAAGGTTTGTTATTAATGAGAGAAGCCGGCGTACCGGTAGTTTTAGATCCTGATGTAAAGGAAAAGCTAAATGAATTAAAATATTTGGAAAAGAACATAGGGCCTACCGGTAAATTAGCTATCTCACCAATTCTTCATACCAGCACCAAAGACTTATGGCAGATTTACATGCTTCAGGGAGCCTGAAAGTAGGCGGGTCGGGATGCAATGAACGAGATAAGGAGTTTACCGACCCCGACTCGTCGGGGTGAAGCAGCAGGAGCAACGGAAGAAAGTCACGAGAACTCTTATATTCGAGCTTCTAATCTGCCTTCACTAAAGCTTCGGCGGACAAACCACCATAACTGACCCCCACCAATTGATGGTAAATTCGGTCAATTAGCTACCAATTCTGTCAATCTTAATAATCACCAACTAATTGCCAAAATAAATATGGCGGCATTATGACTGCTTTGTGGCGTCTTTGGCGTCTTTATGGCGTCTCAAAATGTAATTAGTCCCCTTGCCAGTGGTACCAATTTGTTCAATGAGATTGAAAAATACCAATTGTGTCAGGTCTCTTGTTGCTGTTCTTTCCGATAGGCTTGTTAATTCTTGATATTCTTTGTTTCATAGTTTTGGGAAAAAGTCGTTTATGATTCTTTAGAAGATTGTAATTCAATTTATGACTGTAGAAATTGCAGTAAACGATTCACTTTGTGAATTAACTTGAAATATCAATTGCTAAATAATTAGACCCACGACCAGCTTTTGTAAGACCAGGTTTTCGTGGATCTGCTTTCATTGCATGCAGGGTCAATAAATGTTTCTATTCGCGAAACTATGTCCGAGAAGCTCAAGTTTAGTTTTATTGATCTCTTTTTTAAATATGTGGACCAAAGTGAATTTAGGTTTTTGTCATTCTTAAAGTTATCGTTAAAAATAGCATTACGGGTTTCAATTGAAGTCTGCCGGTTTTTGAATGTTTCTATTATGGCCGTGTGCAAAGTTAAAAGATCAAACTCTTTGCCCGAAGCGAAAAAGTGGATATCGTAAAAATCCTTCATTCTGCTGGTGGCTATACCAAGGGAAACGACAGCTTCAAATTTCTCCGATACGGCAGATTCAAGTGAGTACACTTTTAAGTGAGGTGGCTCGAATTCGAGCAAAGTAGGGTAGTCCATTATCAATGAGCCGGGGTAAATAGTGTCACCAAATCCTATGTCTATTTGAACTTGCTGCTTTGCAGTGCTGAGGCTGGCTGATAGTTTTACCCTAATTCCATGGTATTCATCCTGTTCTACAATTTCTTCCGCGTTTACGGAGCCCGGGTTAAAGATTAGTCCATCCTCATAATTTATTGAGGCAATTGCTTGAAAGATTGCTTTTAGTGTGTCTGTTTTAATAGGAATTGCACTTCCTAGCAGATCGATATCTTTGGTAGGCCGGAATTTGCTTATATCATGTGCCAGAAATAATAGCGCACCTTTAAGTATGAAGTTCTTTGAGTAGGCTGATTTTGAGATTCTGAATAAGAATCTTTCTTGAATATATTGAAGTAAGACGGAATTGAATTCAAGGGAATTTTGGCGGGCATAGTTTAGAAGTTTTTGTTTTACAGATTCTGCAGTGTTTTTGATTTCTTTTTTAGCCATTAACCAACAATTGCTTTAGCGTAGGGAAGTATTTTGTCTTTTACATTCAGAGCTTCCGCATATTCAAAGAGCTTATTAATATTGCGCTTTTTTTGTCTCAGGTAACTCTTGAGAGATTCGATAACGATATCGTCTCCAATTTTCGTTTGATACCGAAAAAGGTCGCAAAGAGTTTTTTCCTGATCGTAAATTTTTATCAGTCCGCTCTTAGTGTCGAGCTTATCTATTCCAGTATCATAATATTTGTGAGGGAAATAATAAACCTGGATAGGAGGATAATCGAGCTTGAAACCCGGTGTATTATGAGGAACAGCTACACTTACATATGAAGGATTAAATGTTGTAAGTTCATAATAAGAAGCAGAGGAAGTCAGACAGATAACAGCTTTGCTGTGCGCTTTGCAAATATCGGCGAAGCTGCCGTGTTCATCCCACGGATAGTCAACCAGCTTGTATAGCCCCGGTTTTATTTTTTCAATTATGCCTTCTTTTACTGCCTTAGCAATTGTTCTGGTTTGCACTCCCTTATTGCGGAGTTCCTGCATCCTGGCAAAGCCTTTATGTTGATTAAGTATTTTAAGTAGTGTATCCATAATATATTTGAGTCATTACTTAGGCAAATATACGAATTTTGCCTAAGATTTGATTCATGTGGGAGAACATTTAGTAATTTTAGAAA
>JBJKPP010000013.1:0-4692 GCA_046706145.1 Ignavibacteriaceae bacterium
GACTTTTGAAAAGAAATTTATGTTTCCCAAATTTTCTGCCGATTAATGCAGCAATGGAATCGGAAATAATAAGAACACTGAAAGCGGTAATAAAAATAACTTTGGGGAAAATTAGGACACAAAGAAGCGCGGAAAGAAGAACGTAAGTTGCCCCATTTAAATTTTTCTTCCCCGTATCAACCTCATGCTCTCTAAGCAGAAAACCAAATATAGAGTAAAAAACCCCACCTGCGCGGTCAGAATAAAACCTAGCTAAATCTATAATCAAAGCAGCCAAGGCGAGAATAGCTAAAACTACAATCCCCGTTTTTTGTGAAACAAAGTAATAAACAATTGGAATAGATAAAGAACAGAGATGAATTAGCTTTCTGACTACTTCATCTCTGTAATTAATAGTTCCCTGATTAGTTTGATCCATCTTTTGGGGAAGGTTCTTTAGTTTTTCTGGTTTCCATCAATTTCTTTACATGCTCAGGCAATTCCGTTTCTTTATCGGCACCATTCCCATTTTTATTTACAGGCGGGAGTTTTTCTCCATGAATAAGTTTATCAATTTCTTCAGAATCAAGAATTTCTCTTTCAAGTAATTCTTTAGACAGAGTATGAAGAAGATCAACATTGTCATTCAAAATTTTCTCGGCTCTTTCCATAGCCTCACTTACTATTCTTCTGATCTCATCGTCTATCTCAATTGCGGTTTTTTCACTATAATCACGGTGCTTCTGAATTTCACGCCCGAGGAAAATTTCTTCTTCCTTTGCACCATAGCTTAGCGGACCTAATTTATCACTCATTCCCCACTCACAAACCATTTTGCGGGCAATATTTGTGGCCTTTTCAATATCATTGCCTGCGCCTGTTGTATAATGATTAAATATTAATTTCTCTGCAGCACGGCCACCAAGTGCATAGGTAATCATTGCTTCCAAATACTCTCTTGAATATGTGTGCTTTTCATCGATTGGAAGATAATGTGTAACACCCAATGCTCTTCCCCTCGGAATTATAGTCACTTTATGAACAGGGTCAGCTTCAGGAAGCATTCGTGCTACCAACACATGGCCTATTTCGTGGTAAGCAGTAGTCTTTTTCTCTTCATCAGATATAATTAAACTCTTTCGTTCCATTCCCATCATTACTTTATCTTTTGCTTCTTCAAAATCAATCATCTCTACTTTCTTCTTGTTTTTCCTTGCTGCAAGCAAAGCCGCTTCATTCACCAAGTTTGCCAATTCCGCACCTGCTAATCCGGGTGTTCCTTTTGCTACAACCTCAAGATTTACATTCGGCTCCAATGGGATATTTCTCGTATGAACTTTCAATATACCTTCCCTACCTTTTACATCCGGACGATCAACTACCACTTGTCTGTCGAATCTGCCAGGTCTCAGCAAAGCGGGATCCAAAACATCCGGTCTATTAGTAGCTGCAATGATGATTACGCCGCTGTTTTGTTCAAAACCGTCCATTTCAACCAAAAGCTGATTTAAAGTCTGTTCTCTTTCATCATGTCCTCCGCCTAATCCAGCGCCTCTATGTCTTCCAACAGCATCGATTTCATCAATGAATATTATACAAGGAGCATTCTTTTTACCCTGTTCAAAAAGATCGCGAACACGGCTTGCACCAACACCAACAAACATTTCAACAAAGTCCGCTCCGCTTATTGAGAAAAATGGTACGCCTGCTTCTCCAGCAACTGCTCGTGCAAGAAGAGTTTTACCTGTTCCCGGAGGTCCAAGCAATAATACTCCTCTTGGGATTTTACCGCCCAATTTCTGAAACTTAGAAGGCTCCCGCAAAAACTCTATTACTTCATGCAATTCCATTTTTGCTTCATCGGCACCAGCAACATCTCTAAACGTAATTCGTGTACCTGACTGGGTTATCAATTTTGCTTTGCTTTTTCCAAAAGAAAAAATACCTCTTGAACCACCGCCCGTACCTTGCATTCTGCGCATTATAAGTATCCAGGCACCAATTAGAATTATCCAAGGAAGCATGCTAAGCAAAATGTTTAGCCATTCACTAGACTCTTTATCAAAAGAATAGTTGACTCCTTTTGCTTGCCAGTCCTTTTTCTCGTCTTTTATTATATCGCCAGGAAGAAATACCGATATTTGCTTTACTTCAACTTCCTTATTATTTATTTCAAGACTGTCTGGAGTTTTAAGATTTCCTTTGAAATAAAAGTCATTATCATCAGACTTTATAACTTTAGCCTTGCTAATATTACCATCGTTTAATAATTGTCTATATTGCTCGTATGAAACATCAACATAATTTGCAGATTGATTTTTAAACAACTGCATAACTATTACTGCTGCAACTATTACGGCTCCCCAACCAAAAACCATCCTAATTATTTTAGACCAATCAAAATTGTCATTAGGCTTGTTAGGCCCGCCTTTAGACGGTTTTTGTTTTTGATCATTGTTATTATTATTCGCCATTACTTACTTGTTTTTATTTATTGCTTCCATTCTTATCTAAAATAAAAATCGACCTCAAATTTCTAAATTTTTGAGCATAATCCAGGCCGTATCCTATTACGAAATTATTTTCGATATTAAATCCAATATAATCAATTTTCACATCATATTTAATGCTTTTCGGCTTTACCAGCAAAGACACTATCCTTAAACTCATGGGATTATGGACTTTGATCAAATCGTATATAAACTTCATTGATAATCCTGAATCCACTATATCTTCGACTACTATTATATCTCTGTTCTCAACTTGACAGTTCAAATCCTTTAACAATTCTACTTTCCCGGAAGAGATTTTTTCATCACCGTAGCTTGACAGTTTAAGAAAGTCAATTTCACAATCAATTCTTATGCTTTTCAGCAAATCGGACATAAAAAGAAAAGCACCATTTAAGATTCCTATTAAAATGGGAATCTTGTCGAGGTAATCGGAAGAAATTTGCTTGCCTAATTCTTTTACTCTTTTCTGAATTACTTCCTCCGATAAAAAAGGAACAAAAACTTCATCACCTACTATTACTTTGTCCTTCAGTATTGTATGCATAGCCTCAAAAATCTCCTGGTTTTCTCGTTTATTTTGAACCTATCGTCAATTCTTAATCCTATTAGCCAAACAATACAATTTTTGTTAATCAAAACCAACTGCTTTTTCTTTTCCGAAGCAGCAATTCCGCAGTCGGTAAGAAAATCTGATACTTTCTTATAGCCTTTCATCCCAAGGGGAATAAATTTGTCTCCATTCTGCCAATTTCGAACATATATAGGACCTTTGACTTTATCGTATGATATGAACTCGCAGCTTTTGTCGGGTGAGAAAACTACATCTTTCTTTTCTTGAGTAGAAAGGGTAATCTTTACTCCATCAATCAAATTTTCTTTGCCTATAAAAGCCTCCGTTAATTTGATCTGAGAAATATGGTCATCTTTTCTAATTGAAATTCCTTCTCTTTCCTTTACCGCAACCAGGTTGTTGCTCAAATTAACCTTTTTGCCTTTCTGGAAATCTACGAGCAAATTCAAACTCTTAATATCATTAAACACTGGTTGTATTAAAAAGTTTCGCTCAATAGTAGTCTTAAAAAATTCACCTTTTAATGCAGGATGCAATTTCTTAACCAATTTCAGCGAGATGAACAATTCTCCTTTGTTAAAATTAGTCGAGGATTTAATCTGCTCTTCAATTTTTTCCTGAACAAAGTCATAATAATTTCTAAAAATTTCAGAAGAATTAAACAAGGTTTCTACAAATTGGTTATTCAATCTGGATTTTAAGAGAGGAATGATCTGGTTTCTCAAAAAATTTCTTTCAAACACATCGTCAAAATTTGTTTGGTCTAAACAATATTTTACATTATTATTCCTGAGATATTCTACAATCTCTCTTTTCGTAATTGAAATTACCGGCCTAACAATGTTCCCACGCTGAACAGGTATTCCGGAAATTCCTTTTAAGCCTGTTCCTTTTATTAAATTTAATAAAACAGTTTCTGCATTGTCATCAGCTGTATGCGCAGTAGCTATTTTATTATAATTAAATTTCTTAAGCAATTTTTGAAATTCTGAATATCGCACTTCCCTGCCGGCTTCTTCAATAGAAATACCTTTTCTTTCGGAAACTTTTTTTACATTTTTACTTATCAGGTGGAACTCTATTCCGATCTTTCTAGAAAATTTACGACAAAACTCCTCATCTTCTTTTGCAGACGTTCCTCTCAGTCCATGATTTACATGACACGCTGCAATTTCCACTCCTAGTTTTTTCCTGAATTTGCTAAGAACAGAAAGGAGAAACACTGAATCCGGTCCACCACTAAAAGCCACCAAAACTTTATCACTTTTTTCGAGAAGAGTTTTCTCTTTAATGAACTTTAGAACTTTCTGCTCAATCGTTTTCACCTGACTACCGATAGGCATTTTTGACGCCCTCTTCATTTTTAATTAGTTAACTCCCGGTTTAATTATATTCTCAACATATTTTCCAATTACATCAAATTCCAGATTAACTTTATCATTCAACTTTCTCCGGGAAAAAACGGTTACTTTCCATGTATGCGGAATAACGCTTATTACAAAACTATTTGTTTTAATTTTTGCAACAGTCATACTCACACCGTCTATCGAAATCGAGCCAACATGAATAAGAAACTTCCTAAACTTTTGGGGGAATTTAATTTCAACAAGATGACTTTTAGGCAATTTA
>JBJKPP010000014.1:0-7462 GCA_046706145.1 Ignavibacteriaceae bacterium
TTGAGAAAAGAAAAGCAGATGACGCTTTGTCAGAACTTAGTCAAGCTGATCAACAAGATCCATATACTAATTATTTAATGGCAAAGGCATACATACTGAAACATGATAGGTCAAAGGCAAAAGAATCATGTGAAGCGGTTATGAATTGCAATATTCGACCCACGATGAATTCTTCTTTTGCCAGAGCAAAAACTAGAGAATTGATGAAAAGGTTGTAAGTTAGAATATATATGATTAAATGAAGCTCATCAGTGGTAAAAATTTAAAAGGATGTTGTGGTTTATTAGCAAGATTTTTTAACTTGCGACGCCATAACATCCTTTTTAATATACTCAAGGCTAATCCAAATCTTACTTTTCTGTACTATCAGATACTATATCACTAACATTCACAATTTTTTTTATTAATTTTATATTTTATTAAAAAAATAATTTCCTAGGAATGCAATATTTTTTTAGCTGTATAATAGGCTATTTATTGGGTTCAATTCCAACAGCTTATCTGGTAACTAAGGTAACAAGAGGGGTAGATATTAGAGATACTGGCTCAGGAAATGTAGGGGCAATGAACACTTATGAAGTCTCAAACTCCAAAATTCTAGGTTTGGCAGTATTTGCTGTGGATGCGTTAAAAGGATTGTTGAGCGTGTATTTAGTTCTGTTGATTTTACCTGTCAATTTCGTCTATCCCGCACTTGCAATATTTTTTGCTGTTTTTTCACATTGTTTCAATCCATGGCTCTCCTTTAAAGGTGGCAGAGGGCTTGCAACCGGAGCAGGCGGAATGGCTCTCCTCTTCCCTTTTCTTTTGATAGTTTGGGCACTTATCTGGGTTATAATATTCATTACTAAAAGAGATGTTCTTTTTGCCAATATTTGGGCAACAGTAATGTCATTAATTATCACTTTCTTTTCCAGCCAAACAGCATTTAACTATGCTTATCCGGAACCTGATTCAATCTCAACTTTAATGACTTTCTCTTCTGCTATTTTAATTATTATTTTTATAAGACATATAGATCCGCTTAGGGAAATTCTAGCAAAAAATAAATTTTCTACGAAAAGGTAAAATATGAAAAGCAAAAACTTAATTTTCACTATCTTAATAATCATTGCGGCAGTTGTTGCTTCTTATTATTTGATAGCTCCACACAAAGGCAAAGACCCTTTATTTCGCGATGCAAAAGATGATGTGACAACGGCTTCTTTTCAAAACAAGGGAAAAGCAGACAAGGATATTTCAGATTCTCGTGAAACTGTTATCACGGAAACAGTGAAAAAAGTTAGTCCCGCCGTTGTTGGTATAAATGTAACTGAAGTAAAGGAAGAACAATATTCAAGTCCTTTCGGGTCGTTCTTTAATGATCCTTTTTTCCAGCAATTCTTTGGTAATCCAACATACAAACAGGAAGTAAAAGAATTAGGCTCCGGATTTATAATTTCACCAGATGGTTACATTGTTACTAACGATCACGTAGCTGGTAATGCTACTAAAATTACTGTCACTTTAACGAACGGAAAAGAATATAAAGCTAAAGTTGTTGGGACGGATCATGCTACGGATATTTGCCTGCTAAAAGTTGATGCTAAAGATCTTCCTTATGAAGTTTTGGGCAACTCAGATAATATTCTTATTGGCGAATGGGTAATTGCTCTGGGAAATCCTTTTGGACTGTTCGAAGTAAATGATCAACCTACTGTTACTGTTGGCGTTGTTAGTGCGAAAGGGATGAATCTTGAACCGATGAACAATAGATACTATTTAAACATGATAGAAACCGACGCTGCAATAAACGGCGGCAATAGCGGCGGACCTCTTGTTAACAGCATCGGCGAAGTTATAGGAATGAATACTCTTATTTATACCGCAGGCGATGTAAAAGGTAATATCGGACTGAATTTTGCCATACCCATTAATACAATTAAACGGATCGTTAAAGAATTAAAAGAGAATGGAAAAGTCGATAGGAATTTTCAAGTTGGTCTTGAAATTCAATCGGTTGACCAGGGAATTGCAAATTACTACAACCTTAAAACTACAAAGGGAGTAATCGTCACCGGCGTTCGTCAAGGAACACCGGCGGATAAAGCAGGAATTAAACCTGGCGACATAATTTTTCAAATTAATGACTATAAAATTGCAGATGCCGAAACCATGCAAGGTGTTTTTGAAGAATTCAGACCAAACCAAACTATCACGCTCAAGCTAATTCGAAATAATAAAATTATTACTAAACAAATGACCCTAACAAAACGACCATGATTGAACGTTATACCCTGCCCGAAATGGGAAAAATATGGGAAGATGAATTCAAATACGGAACCTGGCTGAATATAGAAATTCTTGCTTGCGAAGCAAGAAATAAGCTCGGGGAAATTCCTTTAAAGGACTTAAACAAAATAAAGCAAAGAGCAAAATTTAACGTTAAAAGAATTCTAAAGATTGAAGAAAAAACTAAACATGACGTTATTGCTTTTTTAACAAATGTAGCAGAGAATGTTGGAAAGGAATCGCGGCATATTCATTATGGTATGACTTCCTCAGATATCCTCGATACTGCATTATCGTTTCAAATGAAAATCGCCGGAGAATTACTTCTTAAGAAATTAAAAGACTTGAAAAAAAACCTTAAAAAAAGAGCTCTGCAGCATAAACACACAATATGCATTGGAAGATCTCATGGTGTTCATGCTGAACCAACTACAATGGGATTAAAGTTTGCTCTCTGGTTCGAAGAAACAGATAGAAATATTGAACGGCTTGAAGCAGCTATAAAAAATATTTCCGTTGGACAAATCTCAGGTGCAGTCGGAACTTTTGAACATCTCTCACCTAAGGTTGAAGCTTATGTATGTAAAAAACTTGGCTTGTCCCCCGCCCCAGTTTCAACTCAAGTTATTCAAAGAGACAGGCACGCACAATTTCTCACTACGCTTGCGGTTATCGGAGCAACTTTAGAAAAAATTTCCATAGAAATAAGACATCTACAGAGAACTGAAGTTTTGGAAGCCGAAGAGTTTTTTTCCAAAGGCCAAAAAGGATCATCGGCAATGCCGCATAAGAGAAATCCTGTTATAAGTGAAAGAGTTACGGGTCTTGCAAGAATATTGCGCAGTAACTCAATTGCTGCATTGGAAAACGTTGCATTGTGGCATGAAAGAGATATTTCGCATTCATCTGTTGAAAGGATTATCATTCCGGATAGCTGCATAACATTGGATTATATGCTCCATCTGATGAATAACCTAATTAAAAATCTCTTGATCTATCCCAAGAATATGCTCAAAAATTTAAACCTAACAAGAGGATTAATCTTTTCCCAAAAAGTTCTGCTTAAGTTAGTGAGCAAAGGAATGACACGTGAAAACGCATATAGAGTTGTACAGACAAACGCAATGAATGTTTGGGGAGATATTAATAAAAATTTGGAAGATGAACTAAGAAAATCAAAAGAAGTAATGACTTATCTAAGCAGCAAAGACTTGGATGAAATATTTGACAATAAGAAAATTTTGAGAAACGTAGATTATATTTTTGCCCGTACTGTAGAAAAAAAGAAATAGATTATTATTTATTCCTTTTCAAATTCCTGTTGACTAATTTTATTAAATTATAACCAATTATTGATAACCCTACGATTCCGCTCGTTGCCCTAAAGATTTTTGAGTTAGCCAGTCTCTCTAGGTTCATTCCGCCACCTGTTTGCTTTAGTGTATTGTCTGCATAAATAGAATCCATAAATTCCACACGATCTTTCAAAGATTTAAATGCAAGAATAAAATCAGAGCCATCTTTAACTGGTTTGAATTTTACAGCAGAAAACTCCTGGCCATCAGAATCAGCATCTTCTATATTTTCAAATTCCCATTTGCCATTGAAGACTGAATATATTACTGTACTTCTCTTCTCCGTAGAAAACAAAGGATCCTTAAAGACTAATACCTTTTTCCCTCTATCAAAAACAGCTTGGGGATAAATATCTTCCGGCTCTTCCTTTTTTCCTTCTTTTATTTCGTCTCTTAGACTCTTAACTTCCTGCGCCTTTTTGAGTAGTATTTCTTTGCTCTTTAACATGCTTAGTTTTTAATGGATACGCCTATAATTTAAACTTTCTTCATTCAAAAATACTGAATAAAAACCAATTAAATCACGATAAAAAAACACCTCACAACCAGATTCATACAAAACTAAATGTATTAGAATAGATGGTATTTTTTACTATATTTGCAATTTGCTAGATACCATAAAACATCTTCAAAGAAACAAAATTCATTTTTCTCAGTTAAAAATTGATTCAAAAACAAACTTTAAAAAATATGAAAAATCTTCTGATAATAGTATTTATTCTCGCCGGTTTAAACATATTCTTCTTCGATTACAGTAAAGATAGACCAACGGTAAACGTAGAAAATGATTCAACCACTGTAGTTACTCCACCGTCTTATCTTTCTGAGGAAGACGAATTAATAAATACTATTTTGATGCGGTATCACTACAAAAAATTTAACCTGGGTGATTCTTTATCATCATATATATTTGACCAATACATAAGTACTTTGGACATGAACAGAAGCTACTTTTACCAAAGTGATATTGACGACTTCCAAAAATACAGATATAAATTAGACAACGACATTAAAGAAGGCGATCTTGACCCGGCTTATCAAATTTTCAATACATTCAAGCAGAGAGTAGATAAAAGAACGGATTACGTAAACGAGATTCTAGACAAAGGTTTCGATTTCAAGTTGGATGAGAATTATAAAATTGATAGGGATAGTCTCCCCTGGCCTAAAACAGAAAGCGAAATGAATGAACTGTGGAGAAAAAAGTTAAAAAACGATGCGATTAATCTAATCCTAGCTGGAAAAGATTGGAAAGATACAAAGAGCACACTTAAGAAACGTTATGCAAATTTTAGAAGAGCTATTGACCAATACAACTATGAAGATGTTTTCCAGCTATTTATGAATACATACACAGAATCGGTAGATCCTCATACTAATTATCTCTCACCGCTAACATCTCAGAATTTTAAAATTGATATGAGTCGTTCATTGGAGGGTATCGGTGCACAATTAGAGCAAGACGATGAATATACAAAAGTTGCCGAGCTTATTCCTGGAGGACCGGCAGACAAAAGTGGATTATTAAAGAGAAATGATAGAATAATCGGTGTGGGACAAGGTGAAAAAGGTGAAATTGTTGATGTTATAGGCTGGAGAATTAATGATGTAGTGCAATTAATTAGAGGACCCAAAGGCACTACGGTTAGATTAGAAATATTACCTGCTAGTGAAGGGCGCAATGCTATACCAAAAGATATAAAGATAGTAAGAGAAAAAGTTACGCTTAAAGAACAATCAGCCAAGAAAAAAGTAATTGAAATAAACGACAACGGAAAAAGCTATAAAATGGGTGTTATTATAGTTCCCGCTTTCTATATCGATTTCGATGCCAAGGAAAAAGGAGACCCAAATTATAAAAGCACTACAAGAGATGTAAAAAAATTAGTCGGGGAACTTAAGAAAGAAAACGTTGCCGGAATAATATTAGACTTAAGAGATAACGGCGGCGGCTCATTGGAAGAAGCAATTAGCATGACTGGACTCTTCATAAAAGGAGGACCCGTTGTTCAGGTAAGAAGTGCCGATGGCAGAGTTGATGTGGATGACTCACCGGATACCGGTGCTTATTATACAGGCCCACTTGCAGTATTAGTAAATAGATTCAGTGCATCTGCCTCTGAAATTTTTACAGCGGCACTACAGGATTATGGCAGAGCTATTATTGTCGGACAACAAACATATGGAAAAGGAACCGTCCAAAACTTAATAAATCTCAACAGGTTAATGACGGGCGAAAAAGGAAAACTTGGCCAGGTAAAACTAACTATTGCCAAATTTTATAGGATAACAGGCGGCAGCACACAAGACAAAGGTGTTACTCCTGATATAAAACTTCCCTTCACAATTGATACAAAAGAATACGGTGAAAATACTGACAAGAGTGCACTTCCCTGGGACCAAATAGCGCCTGCCACATACCATAAATATGGTGATATAAGCAAGTATCTTCCTGAATTAATTGAAAAACATAAAGAAAGAATGGAACATACTACAGAGTTTGATAATGTTTTGGAAGACATCCAGGAATATCAGCAGGCCAAATCACAAAAGGTTGTATCACTTAATGAAGAAGTACGAAAAAAAGAAAAGGATGAACAAGAACAGAAAGAGTTTGAACAAGAGAATTTGAGAAGAAAGGAAAAAGGATTAAAACTGTTGAAGAAAGGTGAAACTCCAACTAAAAAAGAAGATACCGACCCATATTTAAAGGAAACAGGAACAATATTAGCAGATTATATTCAAATGATTTCTTAAATTTATGCAGCAGCTACTTTGTGCATTAATTTCCTTTTAGCAATTGGAAAAATTGTTTCATTAAAAGGAAAATCCAGATCAGTTTCACACAAAAATGTCGCGGGATTTGGTAATTCCTTAAACCTATTTATCAAATCCAGTTTTATTAATTCCGGTGATTTTTGAATAAAGTTCTTTTCATATTCTTCAATTAATTTTGTTCTGAGACTTCTATATTTTTCCGAATCTGCAGAAAAAAGTGAACACTCAAATCTAAAAACTTGTAAAGTTGAAAATAGGTTATCCGGAACTATAAAGTATCCTTCATTCTTATAGAGTGGCAAAATCCCCACATTATCAATTTCTAAATTCTTCTCAACAAATTCATATAAAACGATCGCTTCCTCAATAGTTTGTCTTAGAATCGGTAATGCCCACTGAATAAGATTAAATACAAAATCAACTTTTTCAGGAGATTTATCTACCGGCTCTAAAATTATTTTTTTATTTTCTAAATCGTACCTTACAATTTCTTTTGGGAATGCATCAAACATTTTGTTCTTGTTTTCTACAATGTCTCCCAAAAAAGTATCTAATTCAATTAACTTTGATAAAGAAGGATAAACTTTTTTCCTATTTAATTCATTTTGATATTCTTTTATTCCGCCCAAAATCATATACTGGTTTGTTTCCAAGTCTTCAGTATTATGGAAGAAATTTGCTAGGTTCAAAGATTCCATCTTAAACCACTGTTGTTTATGTACTAATGAATGTACAAATCCTATACCAGCTATAAAATCCGTAATTTGAAAGGTTTTGATAATACAGTTGGGGTTTTTAGCGGGTTTATGCAGTGTATTTATAACACATTGCAGAGAAATAACAAGGAATAGCGCGTAAACACTAGCAATCTATTCCTGTGAAGAATTGTGCTCCTTGTGTACTAGATAAAAAGTAAAGATATTTCTCAGCTATAAATCAAACTTAATACCCTGCGCCAACGGTAACTGAGTACCAAAATTTATTGTGTTGGTTTGTCTGCGCATATATGCTTTCCATGCATCTGAACCCGACTCCCTGCCACCACCAGTTTCCTTTTC
>JBJKPP010000015.1:0-13687 GCA_046706145.1 Ignavibacteriaceae bacterium
ATCACTGGGAGTCCAGCAGGTCAAAGTACATGGCTTATAGTTTTCCAGGCAAATGATGCACTTTCTTACCTGCACAACTCTGTAGCTAACGATGCATGGATGGAGATCGACTTAGCAAGAGGAAAAAATGTAGTTAACGCACACATTCAAGCTCCGACAACTCTCGCTAGCAAAAAGATTGAGTGCATCTGGGGCAGCAATAAAAAATCTGTCCTTCTTTCAGAAAAAAATAACTCTGCAGTTGGAGAACTTATCCTCCCGCCTTCTGCAATGAACGAATCTTTTGAGGTGGATGATTCTCACGGTAAAATCTTCGCTATTAAATCTCTTGGACAGGATTCAAAGTCGGTTTATCTTTTGGAAAAATCCATATTGATTAATAAAAGTAAAAGTGAAAATGGCAAAATAATTTTAACTGCACAGCGTACCTACAAGCCGAAACTCATTTCCAATTTGGCAAAATTGTGTGATTCGAACCTTAGCAATGGTAAAATATATCTTATGAATTCCAGTCATCAGGATATAGCATGGATGGACTCACCAGAGAAATGTGAAATTGAACGGGATACAATGCTGGTAACTCCTTTACTTAAGAAATTAGAAAAAGATACCAGTTACCGTTTTGATTTGGAGGAATCACTCATACTCAAAGAATACATTAAGCGTCATCCATATAAAAAGAAATTGATTAAAACATTACTTACTGATGGGCACCTCTCTTGTGGAGCAAATTTCACACAACCATATGAAGATATGTATTCTGGTGAGGCTCTTTGTCGCCAACTATACTTTGGTGCAAAATGGCTGAAGGATGAATTTGGTTATAATGCTACTGTATACTGGAGTGAAGATGTACCAGGAAGAACACCTCAGATGATGCAAATTTTGAGTAAGGCAGGAGTAAAATACATGATGATAAGCCGGATGCAAAAAGGATTTTATAAGTGGTATAGTTCTGATGGCTCTTATGTAACTATGTTTTCTCCCGGTCATTATGCAGATGCATTCACACCGCTCCAAAAGGGATTCTATGATGCTTCCGGTTATTTAGCTTCTAATTCTCTATACTGGAAAAAGTTTTATTCTCCACAAGAAAACTCAACTGTTATTCCCGTACTCTCAGACTGGGATATGAGTCCTGCAAAAGATTACAGCAAACTAATTAATGAATGGGAAAACATAAACAAACGTGAGACAATCAACGGAGATTTTGAAAGTGTTCATTTACCAAAGTTCAAAATTACAACTGCATCTGGATTCTTTGAGGCTTTGCGATCTGCAAATCCAAAATTAAAGATAATTTCAGGCGAACGCCCTGACGTCTGGGTTTACATTCATGGTCCTTCTCACGAAAAAGCGTTAACTGCAAGTCGGGAGGGAGATATTCTCCTAACAGAGGCTGAGAAGTTCGCGACAGTAAGTGCTTTGCTGGACGGGACCTTTAGAAATTACCCTGAAGCCGAACTAAGAAAAGCCTGGGAAGCAAAAGTTTATCCAGACCATGGATGGGGTGGAAAAAATGGAGATATTACTGATGATACGTTCAGGAGAAAATTTGATTTTGCTAAAAGTGAAGGTGAAAAAATTCTAGAAGAAAATCTAAATGAGCTGGCTTCAAAAATTAAAACTGACCCTAGGAAAGGTCGCCAGCTAGTTGTTTTTAATGGGATGAATGAAGATAGAACCGATCCTGTTTCGGTTATTATTAGATTCGATGAAGGAGAAGCGCACAGCATCAAGTTATTCAACTTCAATGGTGCGGAAGTGAAAACACAGCTTAGTGGCGAAAAAAATTACCCTGACGGCTCCATTTTATCTGCAAAGTTACATTTCATCGCTCAAAATATTCCGCCTATCGGGTATAAAACTTTTTATATGCAAGCACAGAAGAAAGAGTTGCCCAAACAAACAATCTCCTTTAACAACGTAGTAGAGAACAGATTTTACAAACTGAAATTTACAAATGGAGGCCTTTCATCTATATTTGACAAAAAGCTAAATATTGAGCTTATCAACCCAAATGAGTTTGCGGCTGGTGAAGTATTTACTTTGCATTCCGAGGGAAATGGAGCGGGCGAGTTTGCTGATATACAACAACCCGATACAGCAGGTTTCGACAAAACCGGAAACTACAAAACACAATGGCAAATTACAGAAAATGGAGATGTTTATACTACCTATGAATATCGTCAAAAAATTCGTTACGCAGTAGTTGTTGAGCGGGTCAGACTATATCATCAATTAAAAAGAATCGATTTTGATGTTGATTTACTAAATTGGCAAGGTGTACTTTATCGTGAATTCAGGATGGCGCTCCCTCTTAATATTGTCAAAGGTCAGGTGTCTTATGAAGTTCCTTTCGGCGCAGTTGAAGTTGGCAAAGGCGAAATAAGAGGAGCAGCAGGCGAACGCTATCAAACACCATGTAGTGAAATTCATCCTAGGAGTATCCAAAATTGGATTAGCGCAAGCGGAACAAAGTTTGGAGTAACTATGAGCTCATCCGTTGCTGCTGCAGATTGGATTGACCCGACTAACAAATCTACTTCTTATCCAATCTTGCAACCCATTCTTCTTGCTTCAAGAAAGAGTTGCAATCCTGAAGGAAATGAGTATCTGCAGACTGGAGATCATCACTACCGGTTCTCAATTACATCAAATAAACCAGGTTGGATTAACGGTGAAAGTTTCGGACGCGGAGCAAATGAGAATTTAATTGGAATCTGGGCAGATCACCATTATTTTAATGCATCTCTCCCAGAATCTATGAGTTTTTTCGGAACGGATAGTTCAAATGTTCTTATTTCTACTGTCAAGAAAGCAGGGGACCGCAATGCCGTGATCGTTAGGGTGGTAGATTTAGAAAGTAGAGATAGAACGATAGACTTCCATAGTTTCCAAGCTATTCATGATGCAAAACATACAAATATTATCGAAGATGAAGAAGAACCTATACAAGCAAACGGTGACAACATTCAACTTAAATTAGGTCATAATGCTATTGAGACTTTCGAATTTAAATCAATTATGAACATATCTGGAAATTGAATTGTTAAAAATCTATAATCACCAGAGATTTTTATACTATAAATTCAATAAAAATTGTAGAATAATAAAAAGGGGTAATAAATTAAAAAGAAAGGTCTTGTTTCATAAATCCCTGGACTTTATCACTTACTTTTACATTATTATAATATACTCCCTTATCAGTAATATTAATATAAACTCCGAAGTAATAAAATTGTCCCGTGAATTTCGCAGTAAATTTATTCAAGTACTCTACATCAAGTAATTCCATGCCCTTTGGGTTATATACTTTGAATGATATTCATTTGGGGTCTTAATTCTAAATTTATTTTGGGGATTTATAATGAATTTATTATTCGCTATTTCAGCTATTATTCCCTTATCGTTGAGTATTTGTAATGATACAAAAAGGCTGTCATTTTTCTTATTTACAGTAACAATATTTTTATTATTAATGCTTAAAATGACATGAGGAAAACGTGGATTATATGAGATAATATTTCCAATGATAAACACAGTGGAAGTGTCTGGAATATTTAGATAATGAGAAAAGGTCCTACGTCCATCATCCGGTAACAAAACATTATAAATTGTTGTTTTGACTATCAAATTATTAATGAAGATTATTGAAGGAGATAGCACAATCAACAAAACAAAAAAAATAATTAATCCAAGAGTTTTCTGTTTCGTTTTAGGTATAATTTTTTTATTGCATAGTGTTATGAAAAACTTAAAAACAATTAATATAATCGTAATCGTAGAAAGGATTAATGCCAAAAGGGAGCATTGAATAGCAAACAAAATCAAAATAATAATCGGTAGAATAACCAATACAATATCAACATATTTTTGAAAGATTTTTCTTGGATTTAGGTTGCTTTTTCTTAGCTTGGATTTATTATTGGAATTAAGCTTAGATACATGTTGGGGCATAGCTAATTATAATTTCTCCCTCGGTGTATGTTTTTTAATTTATGAAAAAGAGTAATTAGGAAAAAGAATTATTTTTTTGTGCACTAAACTTCTAAACCCCATCTATTAAGAATTAGGGAAAAGAAAGATACCTTACATTGTTAAGATATTCTTTTAACATTACAGGTATTTATATTAATGAAATTAGCCATGCCTAAAATGAACATGTTGGAAATAAAATATGCACTTAAACAGAAGGTCGTCTGTTAGATATATCAGACGGAATTAAGCTAAAATAAAAATTGGTGGAGGTGGCGGGAGTCGACTCTTTACAAATAACTTGTTTAATCATAATAAGTTACAATTTCCAAGAGTTTTTTCACACACATTTCACACACAATTTCCAATGTTAAGATTCTTTCAAGCGAAAATATAATTATTTATATCTGCAATCGCTCGTTACGTCGTTTGTGTTAGTTCATACGTTTTTAAACTAATCGACTAAAAATGAAGAATAATATAAATAGAAAAATTGTTCGATGAAATTGAAAAGTTCACCCCTGTCATTTAATCTACGAAAACATTTCTACATATATACAAATATACAAACTGTTACACCACTTCTGAACCTGAGTCCTAAATTGTCTTTAATGGTTTTATATATACAATTCCACCGGGTGTTAATATTTCTGACTTCATTGATGAGAAAACTAAGAATTATAGTGGGCTCATCCTTATCGCCGCTTATAGCTGCGAATATGAAAATGTCGAATGAGTTAAATATCCTTAATAAACACGGCTAATGATTATTTGAATGGCTACAACTTGTAAGCATACTATTTTCTGATATACTATAAATCTTTTCTATCCCATAAATTTTCCTCCTTTCGATCCTAATTTAACTATTGGATCTCTTTTCGGGGGCAGGTCAAAACAAAAATAAGTAGTTGTTCACATGGTTTAAATATCTGAATAAATAAACTAATATTGCACATTTAAATCCTAATTTATTTATAAAACATGCAAAATTACACTGGAAGAGGTATGAGTTTGATTTCCATAATGAGGAAAATCTTATCTCGTGGTTAGGTCAATTTTTCAGTTGACCTTGCTACCTCAAAAAAATCAAGCTCAGTTATTTTTGTTTAATCATATTTTTTAGTATTGCTGTTTTGTTAATATGATTCTCAATGCAATTCGATTAAAACCGTTCTATTTAATTGCAATAGATACAATCTATATTATGACATATAGAATATATTCTATATTAAAATTAAAAATTCTTGCAAAGAAAATAACATTTAACCCGCCTGTTGTTATAACTCTTTCATCAAAAAATTCAAAAAAAATATCAATATTAACATTCTTTTTTCTAATAAATATTGTATATTATCAATCTAAAATCTTTCTTTTTCAATTCTCATAAAGTGATACAAGAAATGAACAAGAAATTATTATTTGCTACTCTTGTTTCAGCTTTAGGTAGCCTGTTATTCGGCTTTGACACCGCAGTAATATCTGGAACTACAAAGTTTATTACTCAATACTTTAGTCTTACTGATGCAACCTTGGGAGTTACAGTTTCAATAGCCTTATGGGGAACTGTAGTAGGCGCAATTGCTGTCGGTAAACCGGGAGATATCTATGGAAGAAAAAAAATTCTGTTCCTTTGTGGAATACTCTATTTGCTTTCCGGATTAGGTTGTGCCTTTTCAACCGGCTGGGAATTTTTGCTTGTCGCAAGATTTGTCGGTGGACTAGCTATCGGAGGTGCGTCAGTGATGGCTCCAATGTACATCGCTGAAATTTCGCCCGGCAGGCTTAGGGGAAGACTTGTGGCAGTAGCTCAATTCAACATTGTGCTCGGTATTCTTGTCGCATTTTTTTCTAATTATTTACTTGTTGATACAGGTGCAAACAATTGGCGGTTTATGTTTGGGGTGATGGCAGTTCCGGCAACCGTATTTTTCATTCTTCTTTTCTTTGTCCCGGAAAGCCCTCGCTGGCTCGTTAAGAAAAACAATGTGGAGGGCGCACGTTCTGTTTTGACTTCGGTTGGTGCCGAGAACGTAGAGTCGGAATTAGCGGACATCGTTAAGTCTCTCAAAGAAGAAATCGGCCACGGATCAACAAAACTATTGCAGAGAAAGTACAGCTTTGTAATAATCTGCGCTATGCTGCTGGCAATCTTTAATCAACTCTCAGGTATAAACGTAATAATGTATTATGCACCGATGATATTTGAGAAAGCGGGATCATCAACTAATTCTGCAATGCTTCAGGCAGTAACAGTTGGAGTTACAAACATGCTTTTTACAATCGTGGCAATGTTTTTCATAGACAAGTTTGGACGAAAAACGCTGCTTCTGATTGGAGCTGTTGGAATGTTCTTTTCGTTGGCGGGAGCTTCTATACATTATTACGATGAAACTTTGTTCGGCAGCACGGGAGTGGTGATTTTTATAATTGGATTTATAACTTTCTTTGCATTTTCGCAGGGGGCAGTTATTTGGGTATTCCTCGCGGAAATATTTCCAAATAGGGTAAGATCAAAAGGTCAAGCGTTAGGGTCTTTTACACATTGGATTATGAATGCGATAATTGCCCTTTTATTTCCCGTTGCACTTGCGAATTTTGGCGGTGGAACTGTTTTTATGTTTTTTTCGGTTATGATGATTCCATTCTTCTTCTTTGTATGGAAAATGATGCCGGAAACAAAGGGAAAATCTTTAGAAGAATTAGAGAGAATTGTAGTCAGGGAGGGTTAACTAAATGATGCAACCGATAGAATTGATTACGAAATCAGGGTTGGTTCAGGCAATAAAATGAACTTATTTGCTTCGAATCATTCTTCAATTAGGAAATAAAAGTGAAAACCGACCACGGTTCATAATGAAAAGTTGTATATCCAAAGAACTCGACTTTTTATGAAATGGAAACTGGTGTAAACTCTTATGTTATAAAAACCCTTCTGACTACAGATTGGTTTAATGATTACTAATAAAGGCTTTGCGCTAGTTAACAACGAGGAGGTTATTTGAAAAAAAAAGATAAAGAAAATTTCGACAATATAAATTCTTCAAGGCGGGAATTTATTAAGAAGATTAGCGCCGCAACCGCCGGTTTTTTAGTTGCACCATATCTCCAGCCTTCGGGTATATTCAAATATGACCATAAACGAGTCTCTTCTTTTTTGACTAGCGTGGCACTAACTAATACTACAAATACCCCGGCCGACAATTATAATTATGACGATGCAAATGGCGGTATCAAACAGAAGGTTAATTATATTCTCAATTTGCTCGATGAAAACCTATCCGGTCAAGTCTCGGGAATGTTTGTCAAGGGGAAAAAAGTCGCCATAAAAATAAACCTAACAGGTGGCTCCGGTAATGCGGTCAACTTTAAGCCCAACTCAAACGCACGCTTTCCAAATGTTAGAATTACCGAGGCGATGTGGACGCACCCGGCCGTTTTGGAAGCCGTATGTCAGTTTATAATGGATGCAGGTGTTAATGCTTCTGACCTTTATGTTGTCGAGTCTTTTTGGGATACGACTTGGCAGAACCCGGGCTCAACTGCGCCTTTTGGTACCAATGATAGCTTTGGCTATAAAGATGTCCAAAATGTCTTAGGATTCAATGTTATTGATTTAAATGACACCACTCCGTCCAATCTCGTTAATGTATCAACTGGAAATGACTATTTTAACTTTTCAAGCTTTACGATGAATAAAATATTGCAGGAAGTTGACGTTTATGTTTCTATCCCAAAGCTGAAACATCATTCGACGGCCGGCATTACATGCTCTCTTAAAAACCAGGTAGGTGCCGTTCCTAAATCATTGTACACAATACCCGGCGATGATGGAGACAGAGGAGCCCTTCACCACGCTAAAAGCACCGATCCAACTTGGGACTATTTACCTGAATCTGTTTGTGATCTGGCTGCTGCCCGTCCTGTAGATTTGGCTATTGTAGATGGTATAAAGTGCGCTACAGGAGGAGAAGGTACATGGTGCACTTATTTTGCACCTGCCGTAAAACATGTGTTAATTGCCGGTCTTGACCCGGTTGCCACTGATAGCGTTGGCGCAAATATAATGGGATTAAATTCCGAAGGAATATTCCTGCCGCTGCCAGGCCCTCTTAAGGTCGGTACAACTACATCTACTATTGCGGACAATTATCTATATCTTCTCGATCAAAAGAGAGCCGGTACAAACCAATTAAATCAAATCCAAATGGTTGGAGATGGAGTAAAACTGGTAACATCGGTTAGACAAAGTTCTACAGGTGCGCAGCCTTCCGGGTTCAGCCTGAGTTCGAATTATCCGAACCCATTTAACCCTTCAACAAAGATAGTTTTTTATTTGCCCCGGACGGCATTTGTTACTTTAACTATCTATGATATAACCGGCAGACAGATTGAAACTCTAGTCAAAGGTGAAGTTCCAGCGGGTGAACACCGCCTGCAATGGAGCGCTGAAGGTCTTGCAAGTGGAATCTATTTATGCAGGATGGTGGCAGAAAATTATACCAAAACGATTAAAATGATTTACCAGAAATAATGCAATTTTATAGCTTTAAGGAGATATTATTTTGAAGAGAAATAAATTGGAATTACTCTGTTTTATTTTAATTGGTTGGGGATTTACACTGTTTGCTCAATCGGCCCAATCATCTGGGTCGAATAACCTTGCATCGTTTATCAATCCTTTCATTGGAACGTCCAATGACGGAAATACCTATCCGGGCGCAGTAGCCCCGTTTGGTTCGGTGCAGATGACTCCGAACTGGGCCGGCAATGGTTATTATTATCGGGACAAACGCATGCACGGTTTTGTGGTAAACCACATGAGCGGCGACGGCGGTGCAAATGAAGGTCAGGTTCTTATGACTGCAACTACCGGTCCCGTAAAAATTGATCGGGCCGAAACGGATTATTCATTCGATCACCGGCACGAAGCAGCTTCCGCCGGTTATTACGAAGTGTTGATGCAGCCCTGGAACATCAAAGCCGAATTAACCGCCACGACTCACTGCGGTTTTATTAAGTTCACTTTTCCTGCTGGAAAACAGGCAAACATCCTTTTGCCGTTGAGCTACGTCAACAACCCTCCGAGCATTTCCAGCCACGTTCGCTACGTGGACAACCAGACGGTGGAAGGCGACGTGGATGCCATGTCTTTCAACGGTTATCATCTCGGCATCACAGTATATTTTGTAATGAAGTTCAGCAGGCCGTTTGAAACACACGGCACATGGACGGATACAACAATTAATAAAGGAAGCGATTCGGCTGCACAGAACGACCGGAAAACTATTATCGGATTTTACGGGAGTTATTCTGCTTCCGACAATTCGCAGGAAGTGGATGTCCGGATCGGCGTTTCTTATACCGATCTGGCCGGAGCCCGCGCTAATCTTCAATCCGAAATGCCGGACAATGATTTCGAACGCTACCATCAACAAACTGTGCAGGCATGGAACAAGGCATTAAGCGTTATTGAGACAAAAGGCGGAACAAGAGAGCATAACAGGATTTTTTACACGGCGCTTTATCATTGCCTTATCGCGCCGCAAATCTTCGACGACGTAGATGGCCGTTACCGCGGCTTTGACGATAAAATTCATAACGTTCCCGAAGGACATAAACATTTCTACACTACTTTTTCCGGCTGGGACATTTACCGCACGGAGATCCCTCTGCTGGCCATCATCGCTCCCGAACAGGCGGAGGACATGGCGCAATCGCTTGTCGAAGAATACAAACAAATCGGATACATAGACCGCTGGTCGCAGCGCAACCGGCCTACGGCTATTATGAACGGTGACCCGAATACTATTTGCCTGGTGAATATCTGGAACGCAGGTCTGCATAATTTCGACGTAAACACTGCTTACGAAGCAATGTTTAAACAAGCGCAAGCTGGAAATATTCACGGCTATCTTGGTGACTACGAACTTTACGAAGAAGAAATGAACGGCATAACTATCAATCCCGATGCGGCGGTAGCCACTGCGCTGGAACACGAATTGGCATTTGCCGCTCTTGGCAACCTGGCTAAGTCCCTAAATAAAACCGGCGATGCTACATACCTATTCGGCCGTTCACTGCAATACCGGGAAATGTATAATCCCGCAACTGGATTTTTGCAGAGACGCGACCGGGAAGGTCGCTGGGACCCCGGCTTCGGCGGTTACACCGAAGGCAACAAGTGGATATATTTGTGGTTCGTTCCGCATGACATTCAAGGGCTGGTGGATTTAATTGGCGGAACCAATACTTTTGACAAAAGACTCGATCAATTTTTTAATGACAAATACTATGTTCCAAGCAATGAACCCGATCTTCAGGCACCGTTTCTTTACGATTACATTAATCATCCCTGGAAAACCCAGCACATTGTGGCAGTAACAGCGGATGCAGCATTCACCGATGAGCCTGGCGGCTTGGCTGGAGGCGGTAATGATGATTTGGGAACAATGTCGGCCTGGTATGTTTTAAGCCAGATCGGTTTTTACCCGGTTGATCCGGGAATTCCAGATTTTGAAGTCTGCGCACCACGGTTCGAACAAATTATCATCCATTTAAGCCCGCCTCATAACGGTAAACAATTTGTTATCGAAGCGGCAAACGCTTCACCGCAGAATGAATACATTGAGTCGGCGGTTCTGAACGGCAGGCCGCTGACCAAGCCATGGTTCCACGAATCTGAAATTACAGGCGGCGGAAAATGGTCGTTGGTTTTAGGACCTAAACCAAACAAAGATTGGGCGGCTCTTCCAAATGACAGACCGTATTCACTTTCCACCGGTTACAATCACTTTCCGAAAGATCCGGTTGTGCACACACTCGTTCCTACTTCTAAGCAGAATGAAACGCCGCAAGTTTGGCGCTATACTACACAAAAGCCGGACAGCAATTGGTTTCAAACTGATTTCGATGACCAAAATTGGAGTGAAGGCAAAGCAAGCTTTGGTGCAAGGGACTGGAGAATCCATTATGCTCGCACTCGCTGGAACAGCAATGACATCTGGATGCGCCGCACATTTACACTAACAATCATTCACGGTCAGCCGGCAGTTGAAATGTGCCATGACGAAGACGCGGAAGTATATATTAACGGCGTACTTGCATTAACGTCCCCAGGATATTCGGATTCTTATGCCATCTTTCCTATTTCACCGGAAAGCGCGGCGACTTTGCATCCGGGCAAAAATATAATTGCCATGCATGTACATCATGAAGATTTTGAGGCGCACTATGCAGATGCCGGGCTGGTTGAAGTGGAATGGACGTCAAAAGAAATTAAAGCAAACCAGTAAACCGGAAATCAAAATCGTTGCCTTAATTCGGTTCTGATTCTGTCGTGGCTGATGACGCCGATTAACAACTAAAACATCGTTACGCGACTGTCGGGCTAAACAGTTTTATTAATTGCCTCATAGAACGTTATTAACCGCCAGTCTTACTCTAGCTGGACTGATAGGAAGCAGTTTTCAGTAAACGTATATGGACAAAGATAAATCACTATATAAAAATATTCTTGCAAACATCCCTAGACACATTTTTCTTACAGAAGAAGAACGGGAATTTTTTTTTGATTTTAAGACCGAAGAGAACCTGAAAAAACGGTATCTTCTCCAGGCAGGTGACATCTCACAATATTAAACCTTTGTTAATAAAGGATTACTCGGAACATACTTCCTTGATCAAAAAGGAATGGAATATACAATCCAGTTTTCAATGGAAAACTGGTGGATAAATGACATTGTAAGTTTAAATACAGGAAAAGCTACCAAGCTTAGCATTGATGCTCTCGAAGATTCCGAACTGTATTCGTTTTTCTAGCGCTCATTCATTTGCTGATCATTTTGCTTCTCATCAAAAATGTTTCGTTCATAATATAAATTTCACTTCTTTTCTAAGAAATCATTAATCACTTTGTCAACGGTATCGGCCTGGCAAAAGGGCCCGAGGTGACCACAATCGTTATTCAGTTCTAAAAGTTTTGCATGGATAAGCTTCGCAAAGTTAATTGCTGGGTGAGGGTTTACCATGTGGTCTTGCAGGTTGACGATTTCGAGAACTTTTGCCTTAACTCTGGAAGCGGCTATTTCCATATTACTGTCGTATGGAGCCGCAACATTGTGAGCGATGATCGCTTCTAGCTGGCTCCTCCAGTCATAGACTTTGAATCCTTTGGAGAAACTTTTCTGATTGTCTCTAATGTCATTATAAAAATCTTCGGGTTTCATGTGAGTCACATAATATTCCGGTGTACGGACATTCAGTTCGGTGATATCTGCAATGGCCTTCATAATTCCATTTTCTGGTACGTTTGCTTTTAGATCTGTGTTAATGATTTGTAGCTCAGTGTTCAACAGGAGTAAATCGTAGAAAGTGAGTTTCGGCGAACCAATCCATGGAATCGCCTTATCCATGAAATTTGGATACGAAATTATCCACTGGAATGTCTGTATCCCTCCCATCGAACCGCCAATAACACAGAAAAGGTGATTGATATGAAGGACTTTTGTAAGCATCTCATGCTGGCTGTTTACCATATCTCTTATATCGAACTTCGGAAATACTCCGTCGGATTGGAGTTTACTGTTGGATGGTGAAGATGATACGCCGTCTCCTAAAGCATCTACTGTAATCACGAAGTACTTCGTGCTGTCGGCCATGTTCCCCGGACCGATCAGGCCGATAAGATCTGAAGACCTTCCCCCAAACCAAGTTGGAAACAACATCACATTCGATTTTTGCCGGTTAAGTGTTCCAAATGTTCTATAACCAATTCTGCAGTCTTTTATAACTTCCCCATTTTCGAGCTTGAAATTCCCGATGTCTGCAAATTTCTGAATAGATTTGGCAAGGGTAGAATCGAAGGATAAAAAGATTATGAACACAAATGAGAAAAGTAATCTTATCATGATTAATTCCTTTATTGTAAATTATGAATTCAAACATCTGTTCTACATTATTCTTGATTCACAATTATTACATCCTTAGCACGTTCACGTGGTGTAACTTTCAAATTTGTTATTTTACCGTTTTCAACGTGGCCTTCAACAGTAGTTTTATAGGGCGCGTGCAATTTAAAATCGGCTGTCCAGTCCTTAGGCCAGGCCGGTAATAGCTGGATTCGTTTACCATCGCACTGCATCAACATAAGCTGCAGGCCGATCATTCCCGTTCCCCCATCCTGAACGTCCGGAATCTCATCTCCCGGTTTCCAGAACCAGCGGAACCGGTGGTCACCGTAATTAGTAAACTCATCCACGACGGCTTTCTGAGCCACATTAGTCAAGCCCAGAACTGCGGACTGCGTGCCATCCTGCCCCCAAACTTTATCCCATGGAAACAGCCGGGCATTAAAAGTGTTCCGCGCCAGTTCTAAATCAGGTTTGCCCACACCGTAGAGCCGGTACGGAAAGGATACATACGATTCAACATTTTCCGCATTCCTAGTACCTCCATATACCTCTGCCGGCAGGATGATTGGTGTACCATTGCTATCACCAACTCCTAAAGGAGGTATTTTGCCGTTAGCAGTTTTGCCCATAGGAATAGGCGGTAGTTCATTAAGCATCTTAGCCCAGAATTCTCTCTGCTGTTCGGAAGTAACATTTTTCGGCAGAGCCAACAGCCGTGGAATCACCGCTTTCAAGCCTGCAATGTCCGGCGTGGGATTGATTGCCGTAAACTGATATGTTTCGAGTGCCTGAGCCGGTGC
>JBJKPP010000016.1:0-4305 GCA_046706145.1 Ignavibacteriaceae bacterium
GTTACTGCGATTTCTGTTGACCGGGCATTTTTAGAAAAGACAATAAAAGTTATTGAACAGAATTTTGAGAATCCGCAATTCAGTTATGAAAAACTTGCCGATGAAGTTAATATGAGTATTTCCCAGTTGAACAGAAAGCTTAATGCACTTGTGGATCAATCGGCGGGACGGTTTATCCGTTCGCTTCGTCTTCAGCGGGCAGCTGATCTTTTAAGTCAGAATGTAGACACTGTTGCCGGGATTTGCTACAAAGTTGGTTTTAATGACCAGGGCTATTTCGGTAGAGTTTTCAAAAGGCAGTTCGGAGTTTCGCCGAATGCTTATAGAAAGAAAATGCAAGGGTGACCGGGGATCATTTCAATTCTTTTGTCAGAGTAAAGGGGAATACGACCGCATAATCAGAATTTGACCAGAAAATCCTAATCTTTGCGCATATTGTACAAGATAATACTGCGCAGTACCTCTACTTTAACCACATCACATTAAACATCTATTCTAGAATTTAAACTGAAAAAAATATGGTAAGGATAAAAGTGAGAGGAACCTGCCTGAATGACGGAAGGGTTGTGTTTGAAACAGACGATTTTATAGAATGCAGAGGACTTATCCTTACTCAGCCGGCTGAATTACCCGATGAATGCCGGGTTGAAGTCACTGTTTCTTACGATGAAGAGGATTTCCTCTCCGGTAAGAATGGAATTGTATGGGCAACTTATGATATAAGGCAGGCTGAGATTTTACATAGAGCCCTGCTTGCACAGGATATTAACACTGAAATAAAAAAAACTGGTCTTGAAAAAAGAAAATTATTCCTGATAAAAATAACAAGCATGCGTGACAAGGATGATGCGATAGATTTTATCTGGAAAAGTGAGAGCGGTCTTAATCTTAAACCGGACTGGACTTACTCTGAAGGTGAAACAAATAAAAGTTTTGAGCTTTGGCTAGGCGGACATTAAAGATGTTTAATCTTTTTGAAAAATACTGGCCAACGAAAGAGAGCATGTATGCTTTTAACAAAGCATACAGCAAATATTTCAAGGGTAAACACCCGGATGAAATTTATAGAGAAGTTGTGTTCAATAAATAACTTTAATCAACTAATTCCAAAAAAAATAATAAGGAGTTACTATGAAAACAGTAACAAAAAGCATTTTTCTTTTTTGTTTAATCTTAGTTGCCTTTGCTGCTAACAGCTATGCCCAGCAATGGACAGCAGAGCAAAAAGATGTTTGGGCAGGGGTTGAAAAATACTGGGCAGTTGGCTCTTCCGGCAATGCTGCCGGGTTCATGTCATATTTCGATGACAGTTATAAAGGATGGGATTATCAAGCTAAAGTTCCTCTGAATAAAGATAATACCGGAAAATGGATCGATTATGATTCCAAAACATACACAACTGTTGTATATACGATTACTCCAGTTGCAATTTGGGTAAAAGGAGATTTTGCTTTTGCCGATTATTACTATAATGAACTCGATAAAAATAATAAAACCGGAAAGATTGAAAATAATTCCGGGAAATGGACAGACATCTTAATGAAGGAAGGCGGAGTCTGGAAGTTGATAGGAGATCACGGCGGAAGAACATCTAAACCAAGCAGTGATTGAGTTTTAGGTTAAATAAGCTATAAGAGAAAAACCATCTGTTCAAGTAGAGGATGCAAAGCTCGCATCCTCTACATTTATATTTTCTAAATTTTTTTAAAACAAGAAGATGTTTAAAAGGTAATATCTCTTAATGTTACAATTTTTTTATAATAATTTGACTTACTAATATCAGAGGCACCTATGTCCATTTTAAGGATTGCAAATTGAAGCCAACCATGAAATCCAAATCAATGCTGTACAAGCGAGTCATCGAATTAATAATATTAGTAAATAAAATAAGGAGATATAAAATGAAATCATTGATTAAAAATGCTCTAATCCTGAATCTATCTGTTTTAATTACATTTGTTTTTATTACAGGCTGTCAGCAGCAGAAAGATTATTCAAAAGAATACAAACCGATATTAGATAAATTAGTAGATGCCTGGAACGGAGGTAGCCTTGATTCTCTTGATGCAATCTTTGCCCCGGACTTTGTGCGGATTGTAAACAATCAGCCTGAGGTTAAAGGTGTTGAAGGATTTAAAAAAGCTATCGAAGATCTAAGAACGGCTTATCCTGACCTAAAATTAACTTTAGATAACGTGGTATACGGCGAAAATAGTATGGCTAATCGATGGGTTTTAACAGGAACAAATACCGGTCCCGGCCAGATGCCTCCTACAGGTAAATCTGTGAATGTCTGGGGTGAATCTATCATACATGTTGTTAATGGTAAGGTTACGAAAGAGATAGTTGCATATGATAATCAAGAACTAATGGAACAGCTGGGATATACAATGATGCCGCCTGCACCGGAGAAGAAGAAATAAATAATATTGTTTTGTTCTAATGCTTAACTGTAGAGGATGCAAAGTTTGCATCCTCTACAGTTATATTATCTAAATATTTTTCCAGTAATTTTTTAGAACAAGAGGAGGTTTAAAAGGTAACGTCTTTTAATTTTTATACTAACCAAACTGTTCTATGTTATAAATATCTATTTCCATTTTATGAGTTGTAAATTAAATCCAATCATGAAAGCAAAATCAATTAAAGGAAATTTTCAGGAGGGTGTTAAACTATGACGAGGGTTTTTAGAAACATCCGTCAAAAACTCGCTTCCGAAAACAAAGTGATGGCTTATTTACGTTATGCTGTCGGTGAAATTCTATTAGTGGTAATCGGGGTTTTAATTGCCCTGCAGGTAAATAACTGGAATGAAGGACGAAAAGACCGGAAATTAGAGCACGAATACCTGTTAAGATTACATGAGGATATGCTTGCTTCTTTGAAGAATGTAAAAAAGAATATCAAGGACATTACAGAACAGATAGATTTACAAAATCAAATGATCGACTGGCTTGAAAATGGAGTGCTCAAAAAGGAAGATTATGGAACTTTCTCTTATGGCCTTATAGGTTTGGTAAAATACCTCCTCCCTCACTTGTTACCGGCACGCTGGATGAACTCAGATCAACCGGACGCATTACCGTAATCCAAAACGATTCACTTCGTAAAGCGCTTCAGAATATGGAAGATAAAGCTGAAAACATCAGAGAAATAATGACCTATATAGTTGCCAGAATTTCCCCTCAAATTAGCTATATAGATTCCAGGGTAGTTATGCTTAAGGTGAGCGATAAGAAACAATCTCCGCCCATTAACAGGGAATCTGCAGCCGGTTTGTATGATTTTGACTTTCCTGCTTTAAGTAAAAACCCAAGAGTGATAAGTGCAGTTTCTACCATGAACCAGATCTGCAGGGTTTTATATTCTTCAAATGAAGAAATGAAAAATATGTATAAACACATTATTTCTTTACTTGAAAAGCAACTGAATCATGACAAAAATTAGAAACCATTACTTGAGTTAAAATATGCCCATCATTTTTAAAAATATCCGTCGAAAACTGGCCGCCCAAAACAGAGCAGCGGCTTATTTGCGCTATGCTATCGGCGAAATTCTGTTGGTTGTAATAGGTATTTTAATTGCGTTACAAGTTAACAATTGGAATAAAAACAAAAACCAGAAAGTGGAAGAGCACAATGCACTTATAAACCTTAAACAAGATTTCAGCTATAACAAAAAACAGTTAGACTCACTTATTTTAAAGACCAATTTTTTTGTTGAAATAAGTTTGGAAACCCTAAACCATACAGGTGCAAAGCCAAAGCCAAAATCGGAAGATGACTTCAACAAACTACTTAGTAATCTGGCAACCACGCCGCATTACTATCCTCAAAACGGTTTTTTGAACGATTTAATAAACTCCGGCCGATTGAGCATTATCAGTAATGCCCAATTAAGAAACAAATTGTCGTCGTGGAAACCTGCCTTGGACTATTTAAAATACAGAGAAGAACTGTTAACAAATTACAATGTAGATATTATAAATTATGTCATAAAACACGGCAGTTGGCTCAATGTAGATGAAGTAAGCAATTCTTTTTCGGGGTTTAAGTTCCCCAAATCGGGTTTTGATATTGATAATAGAGTATTATTAGACGATGCACAATTTGAAAATATGACCGAAAACCATATTAATTTTCTTCTAGAACTAAAAGAAAAACAAAAAGAAGCCCAAAAATTAATTGTTGAAATATTAGAACTTATAGAAAAAGAACTAAAAGAAAACGAGTGATGAAACTCTTTAGAAACATCCGTAAACAGCTCGCATCAGAAAACCTGCTCGATCGGCAGGCAGGTAAAGTA
>JBJKPP010000017.1:0-14752 GCA_046706145.1 Ignavibacteriaceae bacterium
ACAAAGAAAATGATTCTTCTTAAATAAAAAAACAAACCCTCTGCGTTAAAAAATCTCCGAGGTCTCTTAAAACCTCGGAGGTTAGAATTTGATAAAAAACCACCTTTCTCACTTTAATTCACTTGCCTTATTTCTTTACAGCGTAATAGTTTAATAACAATAATTTAATATTACCTTAATAAATAACGTTGATTTTTTTAAGAAATTTCAATTGCAAAATTATTTTAACAATGAGAAGTCATAAATGAATTGGATTTACTTAATTGCGGCAGGAATGATGGAAATTGGCTGGGTTTTGAGTCTGAAATTCTCACAAGGTTTTACAAAGTTAATTCCGTTATTCTTTTACGCATTCTTTGGATTTTGTGGTGCATATTTCTTTTCTCACTCACTTAAGACTCTACCGGTTAGTTTAGCGTATTCAATCTGGGCAGGTATAGCCGTAATCGGTACGTCCATTGCTGATGTTTACTTTTTGAAACACGAACTAAGCCCTATGAAAATCTTGTTTATTTTATTAATTCTTATCGGAATAGTGGGACTAAAATTTTCAACGCAAAATTCATAGTAGCCTAAATACAATCACATGAAAAATGTCGTAATAAATATTGCTGCAATTATTAATACCGAAAACGTTGTTGGAGATATGCGCCATATTTATACGCTGCCCGCCGTGCAAGAACCGTTATTTATTAGAATGATTGAAAGAGTAAAATCATGTCATTTAGTCAGGATGATTATTGTAACTAAGTCACGAAACGAGTTGAATGATCCTATAAGTGAACTCTGTAAGAAGGAAAAAATTATTTTGTGGGAAACTGAAGGAAATCAACTGGACGAAGATTATAGAATTGCAGCTAATTATAACATTGACCTACTGGTGAAAATATCTTTGAACACACCATTAATTGATCCTTTAATTATTAACCGTTGTTTAAGTTACTTTATAGAAAATCAATACAAACTTGATTACTTGAGCAATATGCATCCTGCCAGTTACCCAAAGGGGAACGAATTAGAAATATTATCTTTTGAAAGTCTTAAAGCAGCATGGAAGAATGCAAATTCTGAAATAGAAAGATCTAAATCTTCATTTTATATTTTGAACAACGTTGACAAATTCAACATCGAGAATGTCTTGTGGGAAACTGGAAATGATTATTCCAAATCCCACAGATGGAATTTGATTTACGAGGAAGATTATCTTTTTATTAAAAAAATATATGCTGAATTGTTAAATAAAAAACCATTGTTTGGGATAGAGGATATTCTTTTCCTATTAAATCAGAATCCATATCTTAATTTGGTAAGTCGTAATCGTACTCAAATACAATCGACAAGTTACAAAGCATCATAAATGAAAATTGCACACATCTCCGATATTCACTTGACCTCTTTTTTCAAGAAAAATAATCTTGAGAGAACAAGATTGCTATTAAAATACGCGCTTAGGCATAGATTCGATCATATGATTATTTCAGGTGATCTAACACATAATGCAGACCAGGAAGATTTTGAAACTCTAAGAAACCTCTTCGGAAATCTTGGTATTTTGCATTCCGATAGGCTCTCTTTGGTTATTGGTAATCATGATATATTTGGCGGGCCCCAGACCGCCGAAGATGTCTTCGCGTTTCCTGAAAAGTGCAAGGCTGTTGATTACGATAAAAAAGTTAGGGAATTCGGTGAGTATTATTCAGAAGCTTTTGAGAATTGTGTTTACAGATCAAAAGGCTCTTATTTCCCTTACGCCAAAATTTTAGATGATAACTTGATTACCGGCATAAATTCGATAGCAAGGTATTCGAAAATGAAAAATCCTTTTGCATCCAACGGTGAAATTACTTTAGAAGATTTTAATAAACTAACGGATATTCTAAACAAGTACGGCAATAAATACAGCAGAAGAATTTTGGTTTTTCATCATCATTTTCACAAAATAAAAACTGAGAATTATAGTACATATAAAGGTTTTTGGGATAAAATTGAAAAACAAACAATGAAGCTGAGAAAAAAGAAAAGACTTTTCCAATTATTTAGAATGTACAACATTGACCTTGTTCTGCATGGGCACATTCATGAGTCGAAGGAATACTATCGTAAAGGAACTAGGTTTCTAAATGGCGGAGGCAGTCTCATCGGTCCGGTGAAAGATGAGTTAGTCGTGAATTTTATAAATATAAAACATTCTGGGATAAACGTTGAGATTCACAAAGTGTTTTCAGGTTCATCGATCCTTGTTGAAGAAAAAATTAGTGAAAGTAATCTGGAATTGATGGCGGTTAATGAGAATTAAATTTATGTAATTATTTTGTAATTCTAATACTTGAGACGATGCATCGCGTCGTTTTTATACTAATTACAAAAATTGTTCAAACCAGGAACTTCAAATTTATGTTTCCTGGTTCAACTTCCAGTTCAACTTCATTCTCTTTGCACTTCATATTTCTAATCTGACTTTTGCCATCAGTAACTTTTATTTTTTCGAATGGTAAGAGAATAAACCACTTAACATTTCCGGCAGAATTCTCTGAATAGTTAATTTTAAGATTGATCAATTCTCCATCAAAAAAAACATTAATACTCATTTTTCCCATCGAACTGAAAACGTTGTTGATGTAAAAACCAGAAGAGGCAAAAAACCACTCTTTTGGTATTCCTTGCAGAAACACAAATTCCCTCTCGGGTTTGTTAGTTCGTTCAAATACAAAAGCGTCATGTATCGCAAGAGCAATTTCGGCGGCCGCCCACCCGTGATGACCATCTCCCATGACACCGCCGCCGGTAGTAGGATGAATTGCTTCTGGAAAATTTAGGGTTGGTGAAGCTGTAGAAATAGCAGAGTTAAAAAGTTCTAAGAATTTTTTTTTGTTTCCCGCATACAGATAGGAGTGGGCAATTTGCAGAGTTAGATATAAATTCATTCCCGAATGAATAAAATTTTGGAAGAATAGGCCATCTACAAAATAATTTTCTTCTATAGCTTTCAATGTGGATAGTATTCTAGAATCATCCGCGTCAAATAGCTGAAGCGGATAACTTGCACAAACATTTCCAATCATTCCGCAATCTATATTCCGGGAAGGTGAGGCGGGGATTGAATCCAGAGAATATTTTTTTTGAACGATGTCCATTGCTCTGTCTATGCTTTGAGAAAGTGCATCGTATAGCTTTTGTGAATAATCCAATTCCTTTTTTTTATTTAAGAGCTGGCAAATCTCGATAAAACATTTTAGCCCAGCCAATGACCAGAAGTTATCCCAGAAATAATGATCTGCAAGACCAAGATGTTCGGCACTAAGTCCCAATGGAAGTAAGCCCAAGAATGGTTCATTCTTAAAAGAATCTTCTGTTAATCTCTTATTGTCGATCCATTTTACTCCTAAAAATAATGGGTCAAAAAATTTCGATAAAAATTCTTCATCTTTGTATATTTTATAGTGTTGATAAACGGACCATAAAGCCTGGCCATTAGAGTCCCATTCTCCTTTTTGCGATCTAAAATATCCGTTTGGAAACTGAAATTTTTTGTATGACTCCACTATTCTTCTGGTATATTTTTTAAATCCGAAATTATCTAGGGCCCATACCATATAGGCTGCATCTCTAAACCAAAACTGATGATAGGTAAATGGACCGGCGGTGATTGTATCGGTATCCGTTAACATTACTAGAGTAGAAAGTGAAGCACGAAGAATAGAATTGACTTTTTCATCGGGAGTATTTATTTCTGCCCCTTCTGACAAAATATTTTCCCAATAGGAAATGATATCTGATTTATTCCAATTAGGTATTTTTTCATTTCCTAAAAGTGGAATTGAGGCTTCTATTAAACCGGATTCAGATTCATTAAGCTCAAAATCAAAACATGCAATTGCACTTGCAAGTTTTTGATCACAAGAAGAACATAGCTTTCCGGAAATATCTTTATCTTTAGTTAAAATTGCTCCCGCGTCACCTTCTTTGTATGTGGAGCAATAAATCAAATTTGGCACAGAGTTGAAATAAATTTTATTACTGTTTTCGACTAAGAAAGAATTTTCGTCTTCAATGAATTGAATATCTTTTAAGAGCGAAATTCCTTCGGGGTTAAAAGGTCTTACAGAAAATATTATTCTTAAGTTAACTTTCTTGTTTGAAATATTTGAAAAATTTGCCCGATGAAATAGGGATGATCCGATGGAGTAAGTAGTTAACTTGAAATCAATTTCATTAAGTTCAAAAACAGTTTCGACGATAGGGAAATCATTGACTAGTTTTTGAAAAACCTTCCCGGAACGCGAAGGATAAAATACTTTTCTATTTAGCTCTACCCAAACATCTAAAGACCAGCCATTTTTGAAAGGCATAACTAATCCTTTGGGATCAATTATGGGCTCAATGTGACAATCAGGATTCCCAACAGCAGTCCAGTTTCTATGAGTAACATTAATAGATAACCCTATATGCGAACGTGGAATGAATGACAGGCTTTTAGGGTTGTACTGTTCTTCCGCCCAATAAGGCAAAATCCAATCCAATTTGCTTTGTAATATGGTAAAGTTTAATAAACCACGTGATAACTGAATGGAGTTTAGAGGAATAAGTTCAACAGGAAGAGTCTTTTTATCAACGCCGCTTACATCGTTCGAGGCTTTGAACATTCGCATTGCGAGTGGTGGTATCTTGAACCTGCTTGCAGTCCATTCAAGAAGCTTTTGTGTAACGTTCAATTTCTTTCATGTGATATAACTCAAAATTCAATTGTTTAATTTCTAAAGAAGATTAGCGAAATCCAATAAAAAATAAACTATTTAACAAAATCTTAACAATAGCTTAATACTCTATTAACGTGCGTGCCTTAATATTGCAATTGAATGTTAAGTAATAGTTATATAAAATAAAAGTGAGGTTATGAAGATGAAAACAGCAGCATACTTTTTAATGAGTTTATTAGCATTGTTAATTCAATTTTCCCTTAAAAAAAGTAAACCCGCCCATTAAACATTATTAATAATTTAGTGACTGGTAACAACAAAGAAAATATTAAGATTGCTCTTTTTGCAGGAACCATGCAGCCGGGCTTTGATGGCGTTACAAGAGTTCTTTATAAATTAATTGAGAATATAAAAAAAACCGAGATTGAAAGTATTGTCTTCTCTCCCATAATTCCTACGCAAGAAGAACAACCCATTAAAATGTATGCGGTACCTTCTTTCCCATTTCCTCTATATAAAGATTATAAACTTGCTATACTTGCCAAAAGATATTTCGAAGATATTCTTTTGGAATTCAATCCGGATATAATTCATATAAATTCTCCATGCTCACTTGGTTTTGCTGCCGTCAGATTCGGAAGGAAACACAACATACCTGTTGTAGCGACTTATCATACTCATTTCCCAAGTTATGCAAAATATTACAAGATAAAAGCACTGGAACAATTTGCTTGGAATTATTTGAGAAGTCTTTATAATAAGTGTGAAGCAGTTTATGTCCCATCCCTTCCTATTATTAGAGAACTTAAAGAGCAGGGAATAGAGAAGACAGTTTTTCTGCCGCATGGTGTTGATACTAATGTTTTTAATCCATCATTTAAATCTCAAAAATGGAAAGAAGAAATTAATTTTCAGGATAAAAAAGTAATTCTTTTTGCGGGAAGACTAGTATGGGAAAAAGATTTAAAGATATTGGCAGATGCATATAAAATTATTATGAACCAACGAAATGATGCCTCTTTTGTCCTAGTTGGAGATGGACCGATAAGAAAAGAACTTGAAGAATTAATGCCCAAAGCCATTTTTCTTGGTTACCAATCTGGAGAAAATTTGTCAAGAACCTTTGCTTCAAGTGATATTTTTGCTTTTCCTTCAACCACCGAAACTTTTGGCAACGTAACGATTGAGGCAATGGCCTCGGGAGTTCCACCAATTTGTGTAGAAAAAGGAGGTGCTTATGGAGTTATTCAGAATCAGAAAACAGGATTAATTGCCAGGCCAGATGATGCAGAAGATTTTGCAGCAAAAATAATATCTCTATTAGAAAATGATTCCATGAGAAATCAAATCAGCATTAATGCATTAGACTTTGCTCAATCACAATCATGGGAAAACATTTTTGGCGAATTGCTGAGATCGTATATGGATATAATTCACAGGTTCAATGAAAGCTCAATTTATAAATCTGTCAAAGCAGCATAGTGTCAAGTCAACCATGTAGTTGCTCTTATTTAATAAACCCAGTTTCTCTAAAGAATTTGGGTTTATTAATGACAATAAAGCCGTCTTAATAAAAAGGTCTTATCTTCAGCTCAACCCTATTTTTTCACAACATTAATTTTTACTTCATCGACAAAAATCCATGCTTTGCCACCTGCTCCAGGATGCCACGAAGGACACTTCCCTATATTTTTGGCTACCACTTTAATGTATTTAGCTTTAACTGGTTTGAATTTTTTCCCTATTTGTTTGACTTCAGCATTTTTTAATGGCGTAACTTCATTTTTAATATCAATAATCTGTTTCCAATTTTTCCCATTCTGTGAAATAGAAAACTGTACTTCCTTAGGAAAGAAAATCCATACAGATTGTGTTGAGAGAAAATTACCAAAGAGACCATCAATAGTTTTATCGGAACCAAGATTAATTACTGCATCTAAATCATTTCCTTCATAACCTTGCCATGCTTTCATCCTATAATCTGTTCCGCCTTCTATTTGATTTATTAATGCATTGGGTCCGCCGCCGGTGTATCTCGGGGAATATTGAGTATATAATTTCACACTATACTCATTATTATATTTATAAAATTTGGCCTCTACCAGATTGCTGTGATCGATTCCATTTTCGAAGGCTATCACTTTAATATTAGTCGTCTTACGAAGAGTAATTGGCCCTTTATATAATTGGGAAATTTTTGTCGGGGTGTTGCCATTAGTGGAATAGTAAACTTTGCCGCTGCCAAATGAATCGTTCATTCTTATTTGCAATGAGTCATTAAAGAAACTTGCATTTGAAACGATTACTGGAGCTGGAAGTCTATTATAGTTGATTTTCGAAACAGGGGAACTACTTTCACTTGAACACCATGATTTATTTGGTTCCGGCCCCATTTGAAAAGTTAATTCTCCACCGTCAGTTATATCAGAATGAGTAATAGATGATTTATTATAATCAGCTCCGTTAAAACTGGCTGATTGAATGTAAAAATTCTTGTCGGAATTATTTTCAGCATTAATTACGAACTTCTTGCCGTTTTCTAAATTGATTGTCACTTGTTTGAATAAAGGAGTTCCGATTATGTAATCATTACTTCCTGGACAAACAGGATAAAAACCTAAATCTGCAAAAACCAGCCAAGACGACATCTGTCCGCAGTCGTCATTTCCACATAATCCATCAACAGTATTTTTATATAAGCTATCTGCAATTTCTCTGACTATATGCTGAGTTTTCCAGGGTGCGCCAGCATAATTATATAAATAAGGTGTCTGCTGATCAGGTTCATTTCCCTGTGCATATTGGCCTATCATTCCCGTAACATCTGCTTGAAAAGAGCCGCCTAATTTTGATGAGGTGTTGAACATTTCATCGAGCTTGGAAACAAAATTTTTACGACCGCCATATAATTTTATTAAGCCATCAACATCCTGAGGTACAAAGAATGTATATTGCCATGCATTAGCTTCAGTGTAGTCAGAATTTATCGCGATGGGATCAAAATTTCTTGCCCAATTTCCATTATCCCTAGCTGTCATAAATCCTGTAGTAGTATCAAACAGGTTTATATAATTCTTAGCGCGTCCTATATAATATTCATAATCTTTTTGCTTGCCTAAAGATTTTGCCATCTGAGCAACACACCAATCATCATAAGCAAATTCCAATGTTTTTGAAACCGACTCTGATTCGTAGTCGGATGGGACAAAACCAAATTTCTTGTAATATTTTAATCCCCTAAGATCAGTCTCAGTACTGTGCTTAATTGCTTTATAGGCTGTTTCTATATCATAATTTCTTAGTCCTTTCATGTATGCATCTACTATTACAGGAATAGCATGGTTTGCAATCATTATGTTGGTTTCATTTCCGGCCAATTCCCATACGGGAAGTAAACCACTTGCTTTGTATTTTCTGAGTAAAGTTTCAACCATCTCATTGTCGATTTTGGGTTCAATGATGGTAAACAAAGGGTGAGTTGCTCTGAAAGTATCCCACAACGAAAATACTGTAAATACATCCTGGTTTTTACTATTGTGAACTTTTCCATCCATTCCCATATAATTTCCGTTTACATCATTAAAGGTATTGGGGCAAATCAATGAATGATATAGAGCCGTGTAAAAAACTGTTTTCTGATTTTTTGTTCCGCCTTCAACCTGGATCTTGTTTAAAGTCTTATTCCACTCCGCTGCGGTAGCTTCTCTGACTTTATTGAAATCCCAACCGGGAACTTCTGCTTTTAGATTTTCTTCGGCTCCCTTCAAATTAACAAATGAGATTCCTACCTTCACTAAAACTTCATTGTTATTTGAGGCATCAAACTTGAAAAAGCCTTTGACATTTTTACCTTTAGCAAATCTTTTCTTTTCAAGAATTTTATTATCTACCACGGTACCAAAATCATCAAAAGGTCTTGCAAATTCTGCATAGAAATAAACTGTGTACTTTGCTGCCCCACTTGATTTTCTATACCCGGCAACAGTATTATTTCCAATTATTTTTATTTCAGAGTCTAAGGTAACATTTTGTATCCCATGTACAAGGTCAATCAGAACATATGCGTTATTAGTTTTGGGGAATGTATATCTTTGAAGTCCGACTCTTGTTGTCGCCGTTAGTTCTACTTTTGTTTTATAATCTTTCAAATACACCGAATAATAGCCGGGCTGAGCAACTTCTGTTTTATGATCAAATCGTGAGCGGTAACCATTATCGGGATTGTTTTCATCACCCGGTACAACTCTAAGTTTATCTGTCATTGGTGTGAATAGAATATCGCCGTAGTCTGCTACTCCTGTACCGGAAAGATGTGTGAAGCTAAAGCCCATAATTGTAGGATTAGAATAATGATAACCGGAACATAAATCCCATCCATTTACATCAGTATCTGGACTCAATTGAACAAGTCCAAAAGGTGCAGTTGCTCCCGGAAAAGTGTGTCCGTTACCCCCGGTACCGATCATCGGATTTACGTATTGATCTAAATTCTGCTGTGCAAATAAGCTTATTGTTGATAGGAAACAAAAGATCAAAAAAGTGCTCAAATATTTCATGATTTGATTTCTTTCTTTTTTAAGAAGGGGAAAATATATTAAAAAAACTGTTTTATAAAATAGGTAAACGCAGCTATTACTTCCAAGGGGCTATTAGTCTTGGAATATAAAGAACACATAAATTTAATTGCCACCCGTCTCTTTCTTATCCCATTTTGTTTTAACTTTCTTGTAGAAATTTTTCAAAATGAAGAATGCTTCTTTCTTTTTCCCGAGATTAGAGATTAGTCCTTTTCTGTTCCAGAAATCTTGAATACCGGGCAGTGGTCTTCTTGGAGAACGAAAGTCCATCAATATCCAGGGAGACATTCCCCTTAGAAATGAAATTTTCTTAAGCATTTCGATTTGATTTTTATAAACGTTTGCCTGAAATTCTTCCGTCCAGCGTGTATCCTTATCTCCATGATATCCATACAATGCACCGGCGCCTAGTTCGCTCATAATCATAGGCTTGTTGTATTTGCTTTCCCACACATAATTTGGTGCATCGGAAGGTTTTCCTGTATACCATCCAATATATTCGTTCTGTCCGATTACATCTAAATATTTTACCATAGGATCGCTAATTGTTATTCTATCTTTTTCATCCGTAACTTGATTTGTTGCCATAGATATTAGACGTGTTGGGTCTAAAGTTCTAGCACTGTCAATCAATGTTATCAGGAATTTATTCCGAGCTTCTCTGATTGGGGTTTCATTTGACATAGACCATATAATAATTGAAGCACGGTTTTTATCTCTTGTAATCATTTCGCGAAGTTGATTTTCGGCGTTGTGTAAAGTACTCGAATTATTCCAATCGATATCCCAATAAACAGGAATTTCAGACCAAACCATTAATCCCAATCTATCTGCTTTACGCAAAGCGAATTCATCATGAGGATAATGGGCAAACCTTACATAGTTGCATCCTAATTCTTTTGCCCATGTTAGAAGAGTATCGTCTTCCGCTTTAGTTAATCCTCTGCCGGAGCGATATGGTGCTTCTTCATGAATTGAGACCCCTCGCACGAAAATTGATTTACCATTGAGTAAAATGTTAGTACCCTTCGTCTCAATCGTCCTGAAACCAATTAAATCATTGAGTGTATCGGTTTCAGATGAAATAACAACTTTATAAAGTTCTGGATTTTCCGGTGACCAGAGTTTCAAGTTTGCTTTGAAGTCTACTTTCGCAAGACCATTTGAATCAGTTTTAAACTCTTTATTAATTTTAGCATCGGGAATTTCAATCTTTATTTTTTGACTTTTCTTTGATCCATTCAGTTTTACCCATCCATGGATTTCATTTAATGATCCTTTTTTGAGTTGAATAAAATAATCCTGAATGAAAGTTTCTGGTTCTTCAATCAATAGGACACGCCGAGTCAAACCTCCATAGTTCCACCAATCTGTATTAAGAGCAGGAATTCCGCTTTCAACTCTCTTGTTGTCAACTTTTACGATAACGAAGTTATTACCATTCTTTACTAAGTCGGTAATTTCGAAATCAAAAGGTGTAAATCCTCCCACATGTTCACCCAGTTTTTTCCCATTTAAGTAGGCTATGGCGTCATAGTTTGCGGCACCAAAATATAGAAATACTCGGGTATGTTTCTTCTTTTCATAATTAAAGGACTTTTTGTACCAGATGGTTCCTTCGTACAGAAATAATTCTTTCTTTTGAGTATTCCAATCACCAGGAACATTCAAAGTTTCCGATTTGTCGAAGTCGTATTCAACAAGGTCGCTTTTATTTTTAGGTTTTTGATTTAGGAAGTACCCGTCTTTCCTAGGGTGATTATGATAGCCGTAATAACCTGCTTCGTACGGATCGATAATGATACGCCATTTGCCATTTAAGCCGATGGTATTTCTGTTATCTACATTTGTGATTAGTTTGTATGTCTGCGGTAAATAATTTGCGGAACAAAGTAAAACTATTAAAAGAATTTTTTTCATTATGCAAAGCCTATATAGTTCTTTTTTGCAATATAACATAAGCAGTTATGTATTTCACTGTTACCTTTGAAAAACTTTAAATACAATAAATTGTGATAGTTTTGTTATAATTAATATTTATATTTCAAAAGGATAAAATCTTTAAGGCTAAATGAAAAAAGTTCTCATAATTGAAGATGACAAAGAAATTTCCAATCTGCTTGAAATTCATCTCAAAGATTTAAATTGTGAAGTTAATAGATGTTTTGATGGCATTACCGGATTGAGTAATGCTAGAAAGGATCGGTATGATCTGATTGTTCTGGATATTATGCTGCCTGAATTGGACGGCTTTGAAGTTTGCAAAGAGTTGAGGAAGGCAGAAAATCAAACTCCAATATTAATGCTCACTTCAAAATCCGAAGAAACAGACAAAGTGCTTGGTCTTGAGCTTGGTGCTGATGATTACCTAACAAAACCTTTTAGCCTAAGAGAGTTTGTTGCGCGTGTAAAAGCGATATTCAGAAGAGTGGATTCATTATCCCAGGAAAATACTGAGCAGAAAAATATCACTTTTGGCAAGTTGCTTATTGATGTTTTAAATAGAAAAGTAACGTTAGACGGAAAAAGGGTAGAACTAACTCCAAAAGAATTTGACCTTTTGCACTTGCTAGCATCTCATCCTGGAAGAACTTACACAAGAGAAAATCTCCTCAATCAGATTTGGGGCTACCAATATGCAGGTTATGAACATACTGTAAATTCTCACATTAATAGATTAAGAAGTAAAATTGAATCTGATGTTTCAAATCCGGAATTTATTTTAACAAGTTGGGGAGTTGGGTATAGATTCAACGACCAACTTTCTAAATAACAATCTTACTATCGGTGATGAAAAATTTTTTTAGCTCTCTCTTTTGGAAAATCTCTGCAGTTTTTCTTTTGATTCTCATAGTCATTTCGGCAGTTTATATTTATATATCTGTTAACACTGCGGAGATGTACTTTCAAGAGACCAGGCAAAAACTCGATATTAAGGTTGCTTCTCACATAGCTGCCGATAATAAATTTTTTTCCGGAGATTCTCTCAATGTGAATGCCCTTAAAAATGTCTTTCATAATGTAATGGTTATAAATCCAAGCATTGAAGTTTATTTACTCAATACTTCCGGAAAAATTCTTGCTTTTGATGCGCCGAGTGGCTCGGTAAAATTAAAGGAAGTCCCACTTGAACCCATCCAGAAATTTATCTCGTCAAAAAAGGAAACATTTTTAATGGGAGTTGACCCTAAAGCCCCAGGAAAATATAAAGCCTTCTCTGCTGCAAAGGTTTACGAGAAAGGACAATTTAAAGGTTACATTTATGTAATCCTCGGGGGACAGGAATATGAAAATGCATCGCAGCTTCTGTTTGGAAGCTATATTCTTAGGCTCGGTGTACGCTCTATGATTATTGCTTTAATTACTGCTGCGATAATTGGATTTTTCGCAATAGGCTTTATAGTAAGAAACTTGCGTAAAATAATTGACGTAATTCATGATTTTCAAAAAGGAAATCTAAAAGCAAGAATTAAATTAAAAAGTAAAGGTGAGTTACAGGAGTTCGCAGGGTCTTTTAATGACATGGCAGATACAATTGTCGCGAACATTGATGAGATAAAAAGAATGGATCAACAGAGGAGAGATTTAGTGGCAAATGTATCTCATGATCTTCGGACACCGCTTTCAATTATTCGTGGTTATGTTGAGACTGTCTTGATGAAGGATGATCAGTTATCAGCTGAAGATAGAAAACAATATCTTGAAACTACATTAAAAAGTACAGAGCGTTTACTTTCTTTGGTGGAAGAATTGTTTGAGTTGTCAAAACTTGAGGCTAAAGAAATACAGCCTAATAAAGAACAATTTTCGCTCGCAGAACTTTTCCAGGATATTCACCAAAAGAATTTGTTGATTGCTCAATCAAAAAATATTAAACTAAGCCTAAATATAGAAGATGAATTGCCGTTTATAAACGCAGACATTAGAATGATGGAAAAGGTGTTTCAAAATCTTTTGGATAACGCCTTTAAATTTACTCCTGCGTCCGGCGAAATAAAAATGGAAATAAAAAAAGGTAACGATAATGAAATTATTGCCTTAATTTCTGATTCCGGTGTAGGAATAAAAAAGGAAGAAGTTCCGTTAGTTTTTGACCGTTACTATCAAATAAAACGAGTCTCATCAGAAAAATCCAACGGTACGGGACTAGGTCTTGCAATTGTAAAGAAGATAATAGATTTACATGAATTCAGAATAAAAGTTGAAAGCGAACTTTCCAAAGGTACAGCATTCATAATCACAATTCCTTTACTTACAAAAATTCATATTTAACATTCTGCTGTGCTTCATAACATTAGCAAGAAATCTTTTAACCTATTGTGATTCTTTCGTGATAAATGATAGATAGATTAGTACCATTAAAAAGTGATTATTTCTTTTAAGTTATGAGACATATAAAGGAGTTGTAAATGAAATTATTAGCGTTATTTCTCATGGTTGGTATTCTTGCTGTAAATGGTTGCAGCAAGACCGTACCGCAGGAAAAAGGGAACGACCTTGACCCGAAAGTACCGAACGGAATGGATGTTGCAACTTTTGCAGGTGGTTGTTATTGGTGTATGGATGCATCATTTGAAAAATTACAAGGATTGCAAAATGTTATTTCGGGTCATGCAGTGGGAAAGATTAACGGTTCAGAAACAACCGGGAAAGTCGAAGCGATTCAAGTTATTTATGATCCTGTAGTTATTAGTTATTCCGAATTATTGGAATATTATTGGAAACAATTTGACCCGACAGATACAGGTGGTTCATTCTACGATAGAGGACCACAATATAAATCTTACGTGTTTTATCATAACGACAAACAAAAAACATTGGCAAGCGAATCTAAGAAGAACTTAGAAGATGCTCATATCTTTGATAAACCCATTGCAACAAAAGTTGTTAAATTTATATCATTCACTCCTGTTCCGGAATCAGAGCAGCATTTTTATAAGAAGAATCCAAAGAGATACTATAGTTATAGAGAAGCATCTGGTAGAGACAAGTTTATTGCAAAAACTTGGGGAGATATTTATACAAAAAAATATCGTGTTCCACCAAAACCGGAGTTAAAAATCAGTTTAACGTCTCTCCAATATAATGTTACACAAAATGGTGCAACAGAAAGACCTTTCGATAACGAGTATTGGGATAATCACAAGGAAGGAATTTATGTTGATGTTGTTTCGGGTCAACCTTTATTTAGCTCTACTGCTAAATTTAGGTCAGGTACGGGCTGGCCAAGTTTTACCAAACCGATAGACCCGCATTTTATAATTAAGGACATTGATAAATCAATGGGAATGGTAAGAGTTGAAGTAAGAAGCAGTCAAGCACATTCGCATTTGGGACATGTATTTGATGATGGACCAGCTCCAACTCATTTAAGATATTGCCTAGATTCTGCTGCTCTTAGATTTATTCCTAAAGATAAAATGGCAAAAGAAGGTTATGGAAATTTTCTCTATCTCTTTAAATGATAGATTAATTTTT
>JBJKPP010000018.1:0-2410 GCA_046706145.1 Ignavibacteriaceae bacterium
GAAGCCTGGAGGCTAAAAGCGCTGAGCGTCTGGAAAGAATTGCAATAGCTGACATAGCGAAAGCAATTGAAGTAAAAACCGCCCAGAACATTTGACCGGGGAATATCCATTTTGGGACTAAACTTGCAGTATATGTAAGGTAAAAAAGTTGGTATAACGCGAATGACACAACACTTATTCCAAAACCTATGTAAGCAGCTTTTGTTATTCTTGCGGCTTGCTTTGGATCATTTTGAATTGTAGATGCAAAAACAATCACCCCTCCTAAGAAAATAGAAAATTCCTCAAAAGAGTTTCCCCAATAGCCGAAGACCAATGGGTTCTCAACGATTTGAGGTACCCAGTAAAGTGTAAATATTAAGAAGAGAGTGCAAATTGTTAATGCTCCGTACCTTACTGTTTTCTGCCACTGTATTGCTAAACCCGCAATAAGTTCTACAATGCCTGCAGTGTATATCAGAATTTTGGGGTAAGATAGGTTTCCCAAAAAATTAATCTGAAGCCAGGTTAAAGTTATAATCCCAAAGGCTATGACTGCTAATCCATAAACGTTACGCCCGAGCTGGACTTTCATTATTTATCCCTTTAGGATTTGAAATAAAGTAAAATGTCTGCCAGAATTTATATTTGTGTACGCGCAATAACCGAAACCCATATCTCAAAAACTAATATACACTATTTTTCGACATTATATTCATTTCCAATTTGTCGTTATTTAGTTTAGAAATCGTTTTTCCCCGGTTGTCATCGTTTAACCTTAGCCGTAGTAATTTTTAAGATAATACTTTATACCAAGATATCTTATTAAATACAGCTTCGCCGCGTCAGTCACAGCAGTCCATCAAATGAGTATAATAGTCAAAATATATTCAAATTAAGAAAATTTTTTCCTAAAACAATCAGTAATTATACTGACGATTTTTATCTATTCTGGTGAGACCCCTATTTTTTTGAAAAACGTAATGATTATAACTAATATCGATAATTTTTGATGCTAATTCAATAATATTGCTCACTTTCTTAATTTCACTATGAACTCCATTTCTGCCAAAAATAAATTTAGCTGACGCACTAAATATTTTGTTCATTGTAGAAAATGTTAGGATAGCTCATATAATCACAAAGTGATCACTAGCGATAAGCCTCTCCCATTTTAAGGGAGAGGTTGGAGAGAGTTCAAAAAGTTCGTCAGAACGGAAACCCATCCGGGTACTTACCTGTCTGCCGTGTACAACTTGCATCGTCTTTACACTTAATATAAAGACGCCAGGTGGGACGTCTTAAAAGATTGGTATAAAAAAATATGAAATTAGACATCTGGTATTTGTCAAACTGACAAAATATTAATAACAAATTCTAAATACATTCCAGATGCTTTTAATTTCCGGTATAAAGCCGGTTTAAACGGCTTTTAGTTGCGCCGATGAACAAATTGATTTCCGCCCAAAATCAAACTTCTGATAGAATCTAAATAAAGGCAATGGGTCTGCCAAATAGTCAAAGATTTCAGCAGTAATATGGGTGTGATTAATTTCTCTTACCAAAAATATTTGGTATCAGTTGAGGTACTCTCTTCTGGTATTCTAAATATTGCTCACCAAATGTCTCAATCATAAGTCTTTCTTCTTCATGAATCTTATACAGAATATATATCAGCACTAAAACGAGGACCGTTAGACTTTCTGCACCAAACATCAGAGTTGATCCTATCAGCATGCCTAGTATTCCTGTATAAATTGGATGACGAACAATGCTGTAGGGGCCGTCTGTTCTAAGCTCATGATTTTCCTTCAAAGTAACAGAGCCCGACCACATACTGCCAAGCTTAAATCTTGCCCAGATTGTTAGAATGGTAAACAAAATTAGTATGATTGCCCCTGCAGTACGAATAAAAGGAACGTCAATGTTAATTCCTTCAAAAGGGTTCCTAGGTGAATACTTACGAATCACCCAAACAATAAAAATGGCAATTAATATGCTAGGGACATATCTAGTTCTTCTTTTTGCCACTTTAGGACCGTTTGCAATATTGTAAATAATGCCTGCCGTCCAAACAAAAAGAAACAGTCCCCAGCAAACCCAATTTATAATCTCCATTTCACTGTAACCAAACATTATTTTTGTCTTTCATATAGAACAAAAATGAAATCTCAAACTACTTCACTTAACTTTATCGTTGTATTCTGCCTCTAAGTGTTTCCGCAAGACTAAAATCGTCCGGCGTAATCAGAATATACTTTCCATCTTCAGTAACTATTAGAATTCCATTCTTTCTCTGTGTAGCATAAAAGTTTACATTACCAACAGATTTAACATAGAACTTGCCGAAGTATCCAAACAGTCCGCCGGAAGCGAATATGCGTTTTGCTCTTTTTATGTCGGCTTCATCAAAATTTCTAACCTCAACTAT
>JBJKPP010000019.1:0-10566 GCA_046706145.1 Ignavibacteriaceae bacterium
ATCATCTGGTTCAACCTCGATTATAAAGCCCAGGAAAGGACAGCATAACCTCTCTTTGTCAACAAATTCCGTAAGCCTGACAAGCGTTTCCGAATCATTTGGAAAAATGAAAGAAAATCCGTCATAAATTTCATTCATCCCTATTGAACTTTGAAAGATTCTCTTTGTGTTTTCTATATGTTTCAGACGAACCGAAGGTTCAAATACAGACATGTCACATGCAAAGACAGACTCATTCATATCGAATTTAAATATTAAAGTGTTTCCTACTTCTTTTGAGAAGAAATTCTATCAGTAGAGCGAACAAGCTAATTATGAAATATGCTGATGCTTGCATATTAATTACCTCTAGGAGGTAATCGTAGAGAATTTTTATAGAAATATCAACTCCAATTTATATGCTTGTGTTTTAGATTAACATATATATATGTCTTAGTGTATGAAGTAAGTAATTGCCAGTTTAAATTGTACATATATGCTGGGGGTTACTCATACCTTAGACTCTCTACCGGGTTTGCAGTTGCGCTTCTGATTACTTGAAGACTCAATGTTAGTAGGGCTATGATGAGCGCAAGTACTCCTGATAAAATAAAGACATAGACGTTGATTTGAATTCTGTATGCAAAATTTCGCAACCAGTTGTTCATAAGATAATAAGTGATAGGTATCGCAATAATATTGGCCGCTGCTATAATTATAAGGTATTCACGGGTCATGAGCAGCATTGCATTAGCTACAGTCGCTCCTAAGACTTTTCTGATTCCTATTTCTTTTCGACGCGTTTGGGAAAAGAGTGATACTAGTCCGAATAGTCCTATACACGAAATTACTACTCCGAAAATACAGAAGATTAGTATGACTGTACCGGTTTGTTTCTCCGATTTATAGAGATTATCGTATGTCTGGTCCAGGAAAGAATATATAAAAGGCTGACTGGGAATGATTTTATGCCATTCGGTTTCAAGATATTTCATAGTAGTAACAATTTGATCGCCTTTCAAACGAAGCAATATATTCTCTGCACTCCATTGGCGTAGATAAAAGATGGCTGGAGGAATCTTTTCTTTAAAGGATTCGAAATGCATGTCCTCGACCACCCCAATAACTTGCTGCGGATCAGAAGCGTTATTAATTCCACTTAATTCAGCACCAACCGGGTTTGTCAGTTCTAACTCTTTAGCCAACGTCTGGTTTATTATTACACTTTTATCTGCATCTGTTTTGAAACTTTGTGAAAAATCCCGTCCTAGAAGTAATTTTGCTTGTAGTGTTTTTAGATAATCATAATCAATTGCAATTTGAGCGGCGTGAATACCAATTCCTATCTTCTTTCCCTTTACCCAAACTTGTGTAAAATTATTGAAGTTATTGGAGGGAACATTTGCCCCGGCAGTAATTGATAATACGTGAGGATCCTGGCTCACTTCATTCTTGAATTCTTCGAACCTGCTGTACATGTCTTTATCATAAGGATTTTGAATTGAAAGTAGATGTTCCTTATTAAATCCTAAGTCCTGATTAAGCATATAATTCAATTGATTGAAAATAATTATAACTACAGCAATCAAAGAAATAGTAATAATGAATTGAAGACCAATAACTATCTGTCTGAAGCCGAATTGCATCCTGGATGGCTTGAATCTGGAACTGTATGAACTACCCTTCAACCTTGAAAGAAAATCCGAAGTAAAAGCGAGAATAGAAGGATATACTATAGATGAAATCGCCGTTATTAGAAGAAGCAAGGTTATACTCAATATGATTTTCCACTGAAACAATGAGGCAAAATAAAGAGTTTTACCTGTTAATTGATTGAACTGGTTCATGAAAATGTCTACGATAACCAGAGCTACACATAGCGCAATAAACAGATAGCTGCATGTCTCAATTAGAAATTGTGCAATCATTCTTTTTCGATTTGCACCTAACAGTTTTCTAACCGCAAATTCTTTTTCTCTTATCTTTACACTCACTGTTAATAGATTAGTATAATTGAAAGCAGCCATGATAAGAATTAACAAAGCTATCACTGAGAAACTTCTGATATATTTTATGTTACCATGAGAAACAATCTCCCATTTTGCATTAGACGGATATAGATAAACCTCGTTTAAGGGCTGTAAAGCAAAGCCGGCATCGTCTATTATGGTATTATTCCCGTATTGGTCCTTAAATATTTTATCAAGCTTCTTTTGGATTACCCCCATTTGTGAGTTTTTGTTTAGCAGGAAATAGAAGTATGAACCTTCCTCTCTCATATCAGTTAAAAATCTAGAATCAATGGTATTCATTGAGTTCATTGATACTATTATACTAGGTCTCAAGCTTGAATGCTCTGGTATTTCCTTAAGTACTCCGGTAACATTAAGATTATAATTATTATCAAGTTTTAGTACCTTACCCACTGGATCTGAATTACCAAAATATTTTCTGGCAACTGAAGGTGTAACAACGACAGAAAAAGGTTCACTTAATGCGTTTTCCGGGTTTCCCTCCTCAAGAGGAAAAGTGAGTACGTCAAATATGTCGTTATCTGAGAAATAAACGTCTTCAACAAAAGAATTGCTTTTGAATGCAACGGAAACTTTCTGCCATCTGCTTACTCTAATACCTTTTTCTATATCAGGAATTTCATTCGTTATTATGGGAAACAGAGCAGCAGGCATTAGGGAAGAAACCTCACCGGTCTTTGTATTATTAAAGACAAGCCGGTAAATTCTATCTTCATTCTTATTAAACTCATCGAATTTTAGCTCATCAAAAATATAAAGTAGGATAAAGAGGCAGGAAGCAATAGCAATTGCAAGACCGATTATGTTGATAAAAGATGAGCTTTTCTGTCTAAACAGGTTCCTACAAATTATCTTTAGGTAGTTCTTTAACATCTTATCACCCCTTTTAGAAATATTCCATTCACCAACCAGACTTTTCAACAATCATGTTGATACTGCCATAACGTATATAGTTCAGAATAGTAAATATATGTGCCGTTTTCAATAATTATGCCTTCGAGTAAAAAAATAAAATGGCGTTTAACTAGCTTAGATTCTTGATTTAAGATGTAAAGATAAGAATTGATTTAATTACTATGTACGGTGATGCTACACAAGCGTTCGAAAATGAACGGAGAAATATTTGATACTATTTTAGAGGCAAGAGTAATAACCGAGCAGTGGCGAAATCATTATAATCAGAAAAAGACCCCACAGTTCATTAAATTTTCGACCTCCGGTACCGGAGGTCACAATCCCTCTACAGGTTGCCAATGCCTGAAGAGTGGACTAACACATTCATTGGTACAACTTTAGGGGGCAAGTCACACCTCCATTTGAAGGAAGCCAACGCTTTACATTCACACTCGTACAGATATTTCAGAAGGGTCAAATTTTACGATCACAGCTCTGCGAAGTTAGCTATTATTTGTTTGCTAGGGCATACATATAGTTAGAATCAGATTATACATTTGATCTGAATCACTACGGAGATAAGCTTCGGGAATGTTTTTTTTTCGGGGTATGGGAAATTATTACACGCTCATTGATAAGTCCGGCGATTGTTCCGGTTTTCTCAAATTATGTTTAATTCTGCTTTAAGCCGTCACTAAGCAACACTTCGATTATTATTAATAGCTAATGTTTATCGTGCTCAAACTGATATGGTACTGTCATTCCGATGGCATAAAAGTTGATTTTCACAAAGCACAAAAGTGGTAAAACCACGAGAATTAATTCTTAGAATAGTCATTAAATCATACAAAGCAGATGTTTCTGTTCTTTCAAAGAACAAACCTCTAATAGCAAATTATTGAGGAAGAATAGTATGGACAATGATCTTGCCGATTCAAAGATTCTAGAGAAACAATATGCACTATTGTTTGAGGCTAATCCCGAACCTATGTGGGTTTATGACCTTGACACATTTTATTTTTTAGCGGTTAATGAGGCGGCTACACGTTTCTATGGGTATTCGGAAGAAGAATTTCTATCTATGACTGTCAAGGATATAAGTCAAGATAAAGTTGGCGGAACTCTCATTCCGAACATCACTGCACAAATCAGCGATTCCGAAGTAAGCGTAGTAAAACATTACAAAAAAGATGGAACGCCTATCAATGTTGAATTAGTCTCGCATCAGGTTGTTTTCGACGGGAAGCATTGTAATTTAGTTATGGCGAGGGACGCGATCGAACATAGGAAGGTAAAAGAATTGGCGAAGATAGCAGGAGAAAGATACAAATCTACCTTGGATCACCTTCTGGAAGGATGTCAAATCATAGGCTACAACTACGAATACATTTACATAAATCCGGTGGCTGCCTTGCAGGGAAAAAAAACGATTAAAGAATATCTAGGGACTAAGATGATAAAGATGTACCCCGGCATCGAGAATACCGAGATGTTCATGTACTTGCAAGATAGTATGGAAAATCGTAAACCTCACAACTTGGAAAACGAGTTCACATTTCCTGACGGCTCCAAAGGATGGTTTAGGCTTAAAATGGAACCGGTACCGGAAGGTGTTTTCATCCTTTCGGAGGATATCACTAACGAAAAATTGATGGGTGAAGAATTAAAAAAACACCGTGACCACCTCGAACAACTTGTCGAAGAAAGAACATTGCAATTAGAAACAGCGAATAGAGAACTTGAGGCATTTTCATATTCTGTTTCTCATGATTTGCGGGCACCTTTAAGACACATTACCGGGTTTATCAAACTGCTTCAAAAGGATCTGGGTTCCTCATTAAGCGAAAAGAATTTAAAATATGTTGGTTATATCATGGATTCCGCTAAAAAAATGAGTCTATTAATAGACGACTTGTTGACATTCTCTCGAACGGCTAGAATAGAAATGAATCTGGATCAAGTAAATCTCAACAATATGATTAAGAAAATTATTGAAGAACTGGATAACGAGACTAGAAGTGGTCAAATTAAATGGATAATACATGACTTGCCTGTCGTTTTATGTGATGGTCCTATGTTAAAGCAAGTTTACTTCAACTTAATTGCGAATGCTTTAAAATTTTCAAGAAAGAAGGAAAATGCCACAATAGAAATAGGCGTTCAGTCCGACGGAAGAAAAGATGTTTTTTATATAAGAGACAATGGGGTAGGGTTTGACCCGAAATACATGGATAAGCTATTTGGGGTATTCCAGAGGCTGCATAGTGAGAATGAATTTGAAGGCACCGGTATTGGGTTGGCTAATGTGAAAAGAATCATAAATAGACATGGCGGAAAGGTGTGGGCCGAAGGTGCGTTGAACCAAGGGGCAACATTTTACTTTACCTTGAATCCACATCTAGAGAGTAAAAATGAATGACTTAAAAAGAATTTTAATAGCTGAAGACGATATAAAAGATGTGGAGCTGACACTCTCAGCATTAGAAGAACTCAACCTTGCTAATGAAGTGGTGGTTACTCATGATGGTGAAGAAGCTCTCAATTATTTGTACTGCAAAGGAGAATTTGAAAATAGGGAAAAAGGAAACCCTGCCGTTATAATGCTAGACATAAAAATGCCGAAGGTAAGCGGTTTAGAGGTCTTGAAGCAAATAAAATCAGATCCGAATTTCAAAAAAATCCCTGCTATTATCTTAACTTCTTCAAGAGAAGAAAAGGATCTTGTGGAAGGATACAGCTTGGGAGCCAATGCTTACGTAGTTAAACCCGTAGATCTAGAGGAATTCATATATGCAATAAAGGAATTAGGCCTTTTCTGGGCTATAATAAATGAATCACCTCCTGGCAGTAAAAGAAAGACAAATAAGTAAGGACAGGATACCATGAGCGAAGTAGTAAAGATTCTTCACCTTGAAGACAATATCTACGATGCCGAACTTATCGCAATGACAATAAAAGACGAAGGCTTAAATTGTGAAATTACTCACGTCAGAAACAAATCTGAGTTTGTCGACGTAATACAGGATCATGAGTTTGATGTAGCTTTATGCGATTACAATGTTCCTCCGTTTAATGGTGTGGAGGCTTTGAAAATGGTTAAGGAGACGAATCCGGAGCTGCCTGTTATTTTTGTTACCGGTACAATTGGAGAAGAGAAAGCCGCAAGTTTATTAAAAGAGGGCGCCACAGATTATCTCATAAAAGAACATACCAGTCGGCTGACCTCTGCTATTGTTAGAGCGATACAAGAAGCTGAGGAACGAAAGAATCTGAGAGAAGCACAGGCGTCTGTGCAGGAAAGTGAACAGCAGTATAGAAATATATTCGAGAATACTCCCGTAGGAATTTATAGAACTACCCCCGAAGGGGAAATAATAGCTGGGAATCCTGCGCTTATAAAAATGCTGGGTTATAATTCCTTCGAAGAGTTGTCCGAGAGAAATTTAAATAAAGAAGGGTTTGGCGAGGATAATCCTCGAACCGAGTTTATTAAGTTAATAGAAAACCATGGCGAAGTTAAAGGCCTACAAAGTATTTGGGAAAGGAAAGATAAAGCCAGAATACATGTACTTGAAAATGCGAAGGCTATAAAGAATGAAAACGGGGAGATAAAGTACTACGAAGGTACAGTTCAGGATATTTCTGAATTAAAAAGAGCCCAGGGCATTATAGAAAAGAGCGAAAAATTACTCATAGAATCACAAGAAATTGCTAACATTGGAAACTGGGAACTAACTTTTGATGACCGTACACTGACATGGTCGGAAAACTATTATAGATTGCTGGGGTATGAACCTTTTACGGTTCAGCCTTCTCAAGATTTATTTCTTCAGCACGTTCATCCAGAGGATCGTGTTAACATGCGTAATCACATTGACAAGCTGGCCAATCAACCAGGGGTATTTACCTCCATTCAAAGAATAATTCGAACTGACGGAGCCATAAGATTTCATAGTGGAAGAGGAGTCGTTGAAGTAGATGATGATACGGGTAAGCCCATTAGAATATATGGAATAGTACAAGATGTTACTGAGCTAAAACAAGCTGAAAACGCTTTGATTACTGCTAAGGAAAAAGCGGAAGAATCTGATAGACTAAAATCTCAATTCCTGGCCCAGATGTCTCACGAAATAAGAACACCCTTGAGTGCTATATTAAGCACTTCCCAATTATTCAAGGCGGATCTTAAGGATAAAATATCGGAAGATATGCATGATCTGCTTGATGGAATAGACGAGTCTGGTCTCAGAATTATCCGGACAATGGATTCCATACTCAACATGGCGGCACTTCAAACCGGTACAATACATTACAAACCTGTCAAGTTCAACTTGAACTCGGTACTTGAAGATATTATTCATGTATACAGAGATCTGCCTTCTTCAAAACATCTTTATATAGAATACAAGTGCATGTTGCCGGATCCCATGATTTTAGATGATGAATATTTAATCAGGCAAATATTCCAAAATCTATTTGATAATGCGGTAAAGTTTACTAATGAAGGAGGAGTTAAGGTCAAAGTATTCAATGATGAGATGCATCGCCCCACAATTGAGATTGCCGACACTGGAATAGGGATATCTAGGAGCTATTTCCCAAAGCTGTTCAAAGCCTTCAGTCAAGAATCTGCCGGGTACTCGAGAGGTTATGAAGGCAACGGTCTTGGATTAGCACTAGTGAAGAAGTATGCTGAAATAATCAAAGCTGAAATAAGTTTTAAGAGTGAAAAAGGGAAGGGCTCCACTTTTGTTGTTTCGTTGAATCCTAACATTTTATTTCCTTTAGCAAAGCACAATACTTCGATAATGAATGAGGCGTAAATGATTTATGGAGGGGAGCTAATGGAGAAGGAAGTACATATCTATCAATTGAAAGAGAACAAAAGTCAATTTCTAAAGAGACCACATTCTCTTATGATTTAACAGATAAAGCATTTATCGAAAACACATTATTTAAACTAACAGCTTTCGTTTGTCAGAAATTAAGAGATGATAGAATTTCGGCATCTACCATAAGTATAAAACTACGCTACTCAGATTTTCAAACTATTCAGCATTCAAAGTCCATTGATTCAACGTCAGATGATATTATAAAATTTAACATTGCTAGAGAACTATTTTATAAAGCCTACACTAGGAGGGTTTCTATCAGACTTATAGGAATACACTTGTCCAATTTTATATCATCATCTGAGCAGATGATTCTGTTTGAGGATGCTCATACCAAACATAAAAGACTGTTTGAATCTGTAACAGAGATTAGGAGAAAGTATGGGTTTTCGATAATTAAATTAGGAGTCACTGATACACATTTATCATCTGAGTCATAATCAAAGTTGGCATTTGACACACAAACTGATTGCACAAAATCCGAGTGGCTTCTGTTTATTAACATATATTTAACACATGCAGTCACTATACAATAAAAGTATTTTTAGTCTCAAAGGACAAGCCATTCCATATTATAAATGACAACTTCTATGAATTAATGCTACAGAGTTACAAAGATGCGCTGAGGATAAAGCAAAAACTGGGCGATGCTGTGGATGTAAACAGGAGCGATTTCAATTTTTATATCTAGGTGTAAGATTTTGAGCTGAGAACTAGACTTTGTTCTCAATTATCTTGATGCTATTTTCTGTTTCTTCCCCGATAGCATTGTCTGCTTGAAATGATTTTTTATCACTTCTAATTAATTTGGTTAGAAAGTTACTAATTTTAATGAGAATCTAATAAATGTACACTGCCAATATACTTCCTTTCTATAACTAAGTAGAGGGAAGTCAATGAAGGCTTCAACGTTATCAAATTGGGTGAGACTAAGGAGGATGAAGAGATTAAGCAATACTAAATGTAAACTTAACTTCATGCTAATACATCTCAAAAAACGATGGATTCAATGTTGTACATCACCTTAAACTTTTGTCTCCTTAATAAGACTGCTGCGTTAGAAGCTTTTTCAGTCACCCGCGAAAAACCAATTGTACAAGACTAAATGTTTGTCTGAGCGAAAAGAGTTCTATAAATAGAAACTTAAAGAAAGCAACTGAAAGTAAACAAAAATGTACGATTTCTCTTATAAAAATTAATAAAAGAAAGTAAAACAAAGGAATTCGATAAGTAATTATACGATTCTTAAAATAATCCTTGCGAATTGATGGTTAATTCAGTATGATTGTAAGTAAACGAAATAAAAACAAAATAAACATTACTCATTAAGGTACCCAGAAAACAAAAGTAAAAGAAATTTATTTTCCTTTTTACTAGCACTTTGAAAAACCAACAACTAGGTCTAATAAATTAAAAAGGTGAATTAAATGGGAAGAAACAACGGACAAAAAGCTTTCCAGGAAGAGCGAATCAGGGGAATCATAAAAATACTGGAAAGGGAAAACAGAGTGCTAATTAATGATCTTTGCGAGATCTACGACACGACTGCTGTGACAATTAGGAAAGATCTCGACATTCTCGAAAGCCAGGGAGTATTAAAAAGGACACACGGCGGTGCGATACTACATAAACCATTATTTCATGGTCTAGCTTTAAGTGAAAAAGAAAAGTTGTACGCTGAAGAGAAGAGACGTATCGCCGATGAAGCTGTCAAGTTAATATCTGAGGGTGATGTTATAATATTGGACTCTGGCTCAACTACTACGCAACTAGCTAGGAATTTGAAGAATATGAAGAATGTTACTGTGATTACAAATGCTGTAAATATTGCTCTTGAGTTGGCAAGTACTGAACTTGAAATAATATTGACAGGCGGCAGTTTGCAAAAAAATTCTTCTACTCTAGTCGGTCCGTTGGCTGAAGACATTCTTAGCAAAATATCTGCAGATAAACTCTTTCATGGAGGTGATGGTGTAGATTATGAGATAGGGTTGACAACACCTGACATAGTTGAGGCTGCCACTAGTCGTTCAATGATGCAACGGGCAGGTGAGAATATTCTACTAGTTGACTCATCGAAATTTGGCAGACGAAGTTTGGGTGTAATCTGTCAGATAGAAGAAATTGACAAGATTATTACTACTAAGGAAATGGATAAGATTGAGAAACAGAAGCTTGAAGATATGGGTGTCGATGTGGTAATAGTCTAATAACAAAATTAATTGTGAACATAAACTTGTAGGTGGGGCATATGAACAACAAATTACTTTTCAATTTTTTGGTTCTCTTAGCAGTTGTTATCTTTCTCGGAAACAAAGGTTTTGCCCAAGCAGCGGAATATCCTCCCATATCAAAGAGTAGGGTTGCACTTAAGGGGGATAGTGGTAGCTGGGATTATAACAAAGTCCACACGCTCTCTGTTGTTGAAGTCAATAGAGATGGCTATAAATATTGGGGTTACTATGGCCTTTCATATTATGGAGGAGATCCTGCATTGAGAAAAGCAGGACTTGTTAGAAGTAATGATCTAGTTCATTGGGTCAAATATGAAGGCAATCCTATTGTTCAGAATGATTGTAGATGGCCAACAGTACTACTTGATAATGCTACCTTTTACATGTTTTATGCTGAATATAATGCGAATAATGACAGTCGTATCGTTATGCTTACTAGTAAGGATGGAATACATTTTAATAACAAGAAAGTTATTGTAAAAAGAGAGGTAGGTACTCAAAACCAAAATCCCTTCATTTATTTTAACGAACGTG
>JBJKPP010000020.1:0-10108 GCA_046706145.1 Ignavibacteriaceae bacterium
TTTATAGAGAAAATTTCCGTAGACAAAACTTTTTTAGATGCGTTTTGTAATTCCGGTGGATTTGGATTGCATGCAGCTAAAGCCGGGGCGACTGAAGTTACATTTGTGGATTCTTCAAGTACTGAAACAAGTAATGCGGGGGTGAACTTTCAATTAAATAATTTTAATATAAAAAGTGAATTTGAAACTGCTGATGTCTTTGATTATTTGAACAAGTGTATAGATACAAATAGAAAATTCGATGTGGTTTGTGTGGATCCTCCGGCTTTTGCAAAAAGCAAAAAAAGCCTTCCTGTAGCTAAAAAAGGGTATGAGAAATTAAATAGGCTTGCTTTTCATACAGTATCAGATGGAGGTTACCTGGTTACTTCTTCATGTTCTCAAAATTTAACTAAAGTGGATTTTATAGATATTATCAAAACAGCAGCACGAAAGACCCAAAAAATCATACAGCAAATACATTACAATACTGCATCTTTTGACCATCCGCAAATCCCTGTAATGCCGGAGACTACATATTTGAAGTTTATAGTTTTACGAGTGTTTGAGAATGGTAATTTGTGATTTCTTGATAAAGAAATGCAACATTTTTATGTTTGAAACCGTCTAAACAATTTATGTTTATTTATTAAATAAAACGAGCGAGGTACACAGTTGGATATTTCCGCATTAAACGAAAAAATAAGACAAGAGTCCTCATTTATTGATCTTTTGTTTAGTGAAATAGGTAAAGCGATTGTGGGGCAAAAGGCAATGGTTGAGAGATTAATAGTCGGACTTCTCGGAAATGGCCATGTTCTTCTTGAAGGAGTTCCGGGACTTGCCAAAACTCTTGCAATTAAGTCTTTGTCATCTGCTATGAAAGCGAAATTCCAGAGAATCCAGTTTACTCCCGATCTTCTGCCTGCGGACTTAATTGGAACTATGATTTATAATCAGAAAGACAGTAATTTCTTTATTAGAAAAGGCCCCATATTTTCGAATTTTATTCTTGCTGATGAGATCAACCGTGCACCGGCAAAAGTCCAAAGTGCTTTGCTCGAAGCGATGCAGGAGAGGCAAGTCACTATTGGTGAACAAACTTTCAAGCTTCAGGAACCTTTTTTGGTTCTCGCCACTCAAAATCCTATTGAACAAGAAGGAACATATCCTCTTCCTGAAGCACAAGTTGATAGATTTATGCTGAAAGTAAAAATATCTTATCCAAACAGGGATGAGGAACTAAAAATTATGCGGCAGAATGTGAACTTTGAAGATGTGAAGATTCAGCCTGTTGTTGACACTAATACAATTCTCAAGGCAAGGGATTTAATTCACGATGTTTATGTTGATGAGAAAATAGAAAAATATATTCTTGATATTGTCTTTGCTACACGTTCACCTAAAGATTATCATCTTGATAAACTAACCGATCTCATAAGTTATGGAGCTTCGCCGCGTGCATCGATTAACCTTGCGCTTGGAGCTAAGGCAATTGCATTTATAAGAAGAAGAGGATACGTAGTTCCGGAAGATGTAAGAGCGATTTGTTTCGACGTTCTAAGACACAGAATAGCTGTTACTTATGAAGCGGAAGCCGAAGAAATAACAACTGAGTATGTTATCCAGGAAATTCTAAATAAAATCGAAGTTCCATAAAAATAAAATCCAAACAAAATTTTTCATTATACATTATCAATTGTTAATTAGGAATGTTAACAAAAGAATTATTAAAGCAAGTTAGACAAATTGAGATTAGAACACGAGGATTGGTAAATCATGTCTTTTCCGGAGAGTACCATTCTGTATTTAAAGGAAGAGGAATGGAATTTTCGGAAGTAAGAGAATATCAATTTGGAGATGATATAAGAAATATTGACTGGAATGTTACAGCAAGATTTGGACATCCGTTTATTAAAATTTTTGATGAAGAAAGAGAACTCACGGTTATATTACTTGTTGATTTAAGCGGCTCTTTAATTTTTGGTACAGTTGAGAAAACGAAACAGCAAGTCGCTGCCGAGTTAAGTTCTATTTTGGCTTTTTCAGCTATGAAGAACAATGATAAGGTCGGGGTAATCTTATTTACAGACAAAGTCGAAAGGTTTGTACCCCCGCGAAAAGGCCGCAAACATGTTTTAAGAATAATTAGAGAAGTTCTGTCATTTGAACCGACTGGAAAAACCACAGATCTAAAAAGCGCCCTGGAATTTATGAACAGTGCTGTTAAAAAGAGAAGCATTGTCTTTCTAATATCTGATTTCATGGATTCAAATTATGACAAGGTATTAAAGGTTGTTGGTAAAAAACATGACCTGGTAGGGATCGTTTTGAATGATGAAAAAGAAAAAGCCATTCCGAAACTTGGAATAATGAAATTTGTGGACGCTGAGACAGGAAAGGAAAGATGGGTTGATACCAATAGCAAAGCATTTCAAAAAAGGATGGCATCGTACTATTGGAATAGGAAAGAAGATTTGAAACATCTGTTCCGCTCAAGTAAAATAGACAGCGTCGAGGTAGAAACAGCAGGCGATTATATTAAACCGTTGGTTGAATTTTTCAAAGTGAGGGAGAAAAGGTGGTAAAAAGAACGTCACTCACATTATCATTCTTTTTCCTATACATGTTAGCCTTGCATGCACAGAAAATTACTGCCAGGGCAGCTGTCGATTCGTCCTACTATAAAATTGGTGATTTTGTACATCTAACGATAAACGTTACCCATGATAAAGACATAAATCTAAGTGCGCCAGTGCTTGGAGATAGTACATCAGATTTTGAAGTGATAGATAGTAAACCCGCAGTTGTGAAAAAAGAGGGTAATAAATTTCTAACTACATATGAATATACTTTATCAAAGTATGATTCCGGTGAAGTTTATCTGTCCCACATACCGGTTTATTATACCGAAAGCGGAGATACAAATCTTCAGGTTGCCTATACTAATCCTATAAAATTCACAGTATCTACAATAAAAGTTGACCTCAATAAGCCGATAAAAGATATTAAAAAACCGATTACCATCCCTCTTAATTGGAAATTAATTGTTCTGATCATATTAATACTGTTATTAATTGCAGCGGTAATCTTCTATTTCTATAGCAAACACAGGAAAAATAAGAAGCCTGTAGAAGTGTCCAAGAAAGTTATAATGAAACCGCCGCATGTGATAGCACTTTATGAACTGCGGGCCCTAGAGGAAAAACAACTTTGGCAGAAAGGAAGGATTAAGGAATATCATTCAGATATTACAGAAATCATTCGAAAATATTTCCATGATCAGTTTTTCCTGCCGGCGATGGAACTAACCACGACGGAAGTCATGGATTATCTTAAGAAAGTAGTGGATGCTGCTCCCATTCTCGATACAACTTATAAGTTTTTGACAGACGCAGATTTAGTAAAATTTGCCAAGTTTATGCCTATGGACAGTGTTAACGAAAATATGATGAAGGAAGCGGTTGAGATTGTTGAAAAGACGAAGCCTAAACCCCAAAAAGAGCTGGTGCGATCAGAATCGACCGCTTTGCGTGAGGATAAAGATGTTTGAAGGAATTTCGTTTGCCTATCCGTGGATGTTTTATTTCATGCTCATCATACCATTGATGCTTTTATGGTATTGGTATAAAGGAAGATATAAACAACCATCGGTAATATATTCATCGCTGGGAATTTTTAAAGGCATGCCTCCTAGTTTTAAGGAAAGGCTTAAATATACTCCGATAGTATTGAGAAGTCTTGCCATAGCATTATTAATTGTAGCTTTAGCCAGACCGCAAACGTATTCTTCCGGGCAAGATATTTATACAGAGGGAATAGATATAGTTATGGCGCTGGATATTTCGGGAAGTATGCTCTCTGAAGATCTAAAACCAAATAGAATAGAAGCGGCTAAGAAAGTTATAAAGGATTTTATCAAAGATAGGCCAAATGATAGAATTGGTCTGGTTGTATTCCAGAGTGAAAGCTTCACTCAATGTCCGTTGACGATTGACCATAATGTATTAATTAATCTGCTTTCAGAAGTTCATAGCGGGATGATACCTGACGGAACAGCTATAGGAAATGCGATTGCAAACTGTATAAATAGACTGAAAGATAGCAAAGCTAAGAGTAAGATTATTATTCTTTTGACAGATGGAGTTAATAACAGCGGAGAGGTTGATCCTATAACGGCGGCACAAATTGCAAAAACATTCGGTATAAAGATTTATACAATTGGGGTAGGTACTAGAGGCGAAGCACCGTATCCTGTGCAGACTCCTTTTGGAATAAGATACCAGATGCTTCCTTCAGACGTAGATGATTCTACATTAACTCAAATTGCTAACATAACCGGCGGTCAATACTTCAGGGCTACTGATACAGAAGGTTTAAAAGAGATTTACAAAACTATTGATAACCTTGAGAAGTCAAAAATCCAGGTTACTTCTTACAGGAATGCTACGGAATTGTTTTACGGCTGGCTTGGCGGAGGTTTACTGCTATTGTTTTTAGAGCTCGGTTTGGGAAAAACAGTATTTAGAAAGTTACCATAATTACTATGTTTAGATTTGCACATCCGGAATATTTGTATGGCTTATACGCAATACCCGTGATTGCTTTTCTTTTTTGGTATTTAACCAGCAGGAGGAAAAAACAGTTACGGAAATTTGCGGATCTGAAGTTACAAAAGATTATACTTCCTGATTACAGCAGGTTTAAATATTGGCTAAAATCCTCTTTAATACTGCTTGCAATTATACTGCTAATTTTAGCCGCTGCTGACCCGCAGGTTGGTATAGGTACGCATGAGGTTAAACAGCAGGGAATAGATGTATATATTTGTCTTGATGTTTCTCTGAGCATGACAGCGCAGGACATAAAGCCGAGCAGGCTTGAGAAAGCTAAATATGACATCTCAAATCTAATTAACAAGCTTCATGGCGATAGGATAGGATTAATTATTTTTGCAGGAGATGCATATGTACAATTCCCAATAACTACAGATTATGCTGCAGCAAGCCTTTTCTTATCGTCTGTTAATACTAATTCTGTCCCGGAGCAGGGTACAGCTATTGCTTCAGCTATTAACTTGGCTACCAAGTCGTTTGATTATAAAATGAGTACGGAAAAAGCTATAGTGATTATTACCGATGGGGAAGATCATCAAGGTGATGTAATGGCTGCAGTGAAAAATGCTGTAGGCAAGGGGATAAGGATTTATACCATAGGTTTAGGAACTACCGATGGTGTTCCAATTCCGCTTTATAACAACAGTGGACAACAAATAGGTTATAAGAAGGATAGAAATGGGAATGTTGTTTTAACAAAGCTTAATCCTGCTATGCTGCAGCAAATAGCCTCTGCCGGAAACGGTAAATATTTTCAAGGTACTAATGATCAAGACCAGCTGGATAAGATTTATGATGATCTTTCTCAAATAAAAAAGACGGAGTACGGTGTTAAAAAGGTTACTGACTATGCTGACAGGTTTTATTATCTTTTATTACCTGCTGTCATTCTACTAATTGCAGAGTTTTTTATTAATGAGAGAAAATCACCTTTATTTGCAAAGTTAAACGAAAAGTTGGGTTTACAATAAGATGAGAAATATCATATTTGTTTTAAGTTTTTTAATGATTTGCGGAACTTCGTTATTTGCGCAGAGTGTAAGATCATTAAATAATGATGGGGTAGAACTCTATAATAAAAATAATTATTCCGATGCGGAAGCAAACTTCAAGAAAAGTCTTGAGAAGGACTCGCATTTATTGCAGGGGCAATTTAATCTTGGAGATGCATATTATAAAGAAAATGAATACAGTGATGCATTGAAGTCCTATGAGAAAGCATTGGAACTGACTAAAGATCCGAGGGTGAAGGCGAAGATTTACCATAATATAGGAAATGCACTGCTGCAATCTAAAAAATACAAAGAAAGTATAGGCGCTTATAAAAACTCTTTGCGGTTTAATCCGAACGATGAAGACACTAAGTATAATCTGTCTTATGCATTGTCGATGTTAAAACATCAACAGAAGAAGAATCAACAGAAAAACCAGAACCAAAAGAATAATAAGAATAACAACAAGAAGAATAAGCAAAACCAGAATAAAGAAAACAATCAGAATAAACAAAAAAATCCAAATAGTCCTCAAAAGAACCAAACTGCTCAAAGCGATCAGCTAAAGCAGCAGCAGCAATACAACAACCAGATGTCCAAGGATGAGGCAGAACGTATATTGCAGGCGTTGCGCAATAATGAAATGCAATTACAGAAGCAACTGAGAAAGAAGAGTCCTTCTAAGAGTCAGCCTGCTCAAGATTGGTAAGAATAATTGTAAGGAAAAACTCTTAAGAGATTGTAAAATGAAGTTGAAGCATGTTTTAATTTTAAGTTATTTATTCTTACTCCAGAGTGTTTCTTTTCCACAGTCTTTTTCTGCTACTGTGAACGATCAGAAAGTCGGCTTAAATAATCAGTTTCAGGTTTCATTTACTTTCTCAGGGACCAGCTTAAATAATCTCAGTAATTTCCATCCCCCAAATTTTGATAATTTTATGGTTTTATCAGGTCCAAATGAATCGACCAGTATGCAGATTATAAATGGAGCGGTATCTGCATCGAAATCATATTCGTATTATCTACAGCCTAAAAATTTAGGTAAATACACTATTGGTTCTGCATCAATTACATATAACGGACAGTCTTATTCTACTAAAAGCCTGACCATTGATGTTGTTAAAGGAAGCTCCAAACCCCAACGCAATAATAATAGTGTAGCAGCACAACCTTCTTCTCCGAATATTTCTAAAGAGGAAATAGAAAAGAACTGTTTTATCAAAGCAATAGCTGACAAGAATAAAGTTTATTTGGGTCAGCAAGTGACGGTTACTTATAAATTATATACAAGATTAAGCATTGCTTCTCAAATGTCCGTCAACAAGCTTCCACAGTATAATGGATGCTGGGCAGAGGAACTTAACACATCAAATACCATCTCATTTTCCAACGAAATGGTTGATGGAAAAATGTTTAAAGTTGGCGTGTTGAAGAAAGCCGCTCTGTTCCCTTCGCAAACCGGAACGCTCGATGTGACTCCAATGGACTTAACTATTCCAATACAGGTTCAAAATAGGAGAAGTTCTGGAAATTTCTTTGATGATTTCTTTAACAATCCATTTGGTCAGGCCCAAACATATAATTATGATGCTCAATCCAATGTTCTGAAAATCAAGGTTGAGTCGTTGCCAGATAAGAATGTACCGCCGTCATTTAATGGGGCCGTGGGTGATTTTACAATGAATGCAACTTTAGATAAGAATAACGTTGCTATCAATGAACCATTGAATTTAAAGATTACGATTTCGGGAACCGGAAATATTAAACTGCTTGACGTGCCTGCTCCTAAGCTGCCAACCGGAATGGAACAGTATGAACCTAAGACGAATACCAAGATTAATAGAGAATCAATAATATCAGGGAAGAAAGAAGTGGATTATCTTTTGATTCCAAGAATCTCCGGCGAAAAAGTAATTCATCCGATTGATTTCTCCTATTTTAATGTTAATGAAGGCAAATATGTTACTCTAAGAACTCCTGAATTTAAGATTAATGTAGCGCAGGGAGCCGGTGGAAACAATTATGCCGCCACTTCACCACAGCAATCGAGCATAAAGCTTTTAGGGAATGATATAAGGTATATTAAGACATCTTATAATGATGTTAGAAAAAAAGGCAGCATAATATTATACCAAAGTGGTTTTTGGATTGCGGCGGGTTTACCACTGATCTTTTTGGTTGGTTTGGTTACTTACAAGAGACACAGTGATAAAATTGCTAGTGATGTTCAACTACTTAAGTTCCAAAGGGCACAAAAAGTTGCAAAGAGCAGATTAAAAACTGCAAAAGAAATGATGACTGAGAAAAATCAAAATGGTTTCTATTCTGAGATTTCTTTAGCACTTTTTGGTTACTTAGAAGATAAACTGCATATGCCCAAATCTGAATTCTCTCTCGAATCTGCCATTGATAAACTCAAGAATCGTAAGGTTCAAGATTCTGTGCTGGAAAATCTAAAAACATGTGCTGAAAAATGTGAGTATATGAGATTTGCACCTCAGAAAGATGGAATGAGTGCTATGAACGAAGTTTATAATGAGTCAGCGAATGTAATTATCGAGATAGAAAAGATTTTATCGTCGAAGAAAGTTTAATAAATATAATTATGAAGAAAAGATATTTTATAGAATTAGCTTTTATTGTTTTGCTTGCTTTTAATAGCGGGTTCGCTTCCGAGGCAACAGATTTAATGCAAAAAGCAGGTACCTTTTATCAGCAGGAAAAATATGATCAAGCTGCTCAAATTTATCAGCAGCTAGTTAATTCTGGTTATGAAGGTACTTCTTTGTTTTACAATCTTGGAAATGCATATTATAGAACAGGCAAGCTGGGACTTGCAATATTAAATTATGAGAAAGCACTGAAACTTTCACCGAATGACGACGACGTTAACCACAACTTGGACTTAGCTAATTCCAAAATTGTTGACAAGGTTGAACCTCTTCCAAAATTTTTCCTATTTGAATGGTGGGAATCGATACTTGCGTTTTTCCCGCTAAGTGGCTGGACTTATCTTGTTTATGCTTTATATTTAATTTTATTGATTTTAATTGGGGTCTATTTCTTTTCTAAGTCTGCAAAGATTCAGAAGAATTCTTTATATGCCGGAGTTGGCTCTTTATTCCTTTTAGCTCTTGCCACGGCTTTGCTTATTGTTAAATTGAACAGGGATGTAAGTAATGAAAATGCTATAATTTTGCAGCCTACTGCTATTGCAAAAGTTTCTCCTGATTCCAATAGCGGCGATGCTTTTGTAATTCATGAAGGTTCCAAAGTTAGCATAGTTGATAATGTAAATAATTGGGTTGAAATTGAGCTAAGCGATGGAAAAGTAGGCTGGCTGAACAAGAGTAATTTAGGTATTATTTAGAATTCTATCCGCATAACAAGCTATTAGTTAATATTCTAATTATTTTTCCCGAAGTTGTTTATTTTAGCCCTGCCTACCGGAGGTAGGTTCGGAATTTTTTATTCATTTAAAACGTTAGAAAATGGACGCAAAAAGATATAATAATATTAAGTTATTTTGGAGCATAACTAAAACTGTTGTGACATTCCTATTGCTTTTAATTTTTGTTGCTTCCGGAATTAGTGAGAAATTGTATGTTTTTATTCAAAATCAATTTTCTGGCATATATTTAATCTTCTTAATTTACGTGTTTGCTATTGGCCTTGGAATGGCAATTATTTTTCTTCCCCTAAATTTTTACACCGACTTTTATCTTGAGCACAAATTGAATCTTTCAAATCAAACATTTGTTAAATGGGTTTGGGAAAATACAAAAGCTTTATTGGTTTCCCTTGTCATTGGTGTTCCTATCTTGTTATTCTTTTATTATTCTCTACTCACATTTTACGGCCTTTGGTGGCTGCCTTTTGCAATCGTTCTATTTATAGTTTCAGTAATTCTTGCTAGAATAGTTCCTGTATTTATAATGCCATTATTTTATAAGATTAGTCCTATTGATAATAATGAACTGAAGGAAAGAATTAGCAAATTGGCCGTAGAGGCGGGAATAAAGGTAGAAAATGTTTATAAATTCGACATGAGCAAGAACACCAAAAAAGCCAATGCAGCTTTTACAGGAATTGGTAAATCAAAAAGAATTCTCCTTGGAGATACACTTCTGGACAGCTATTCAGAAGATGAGATAGAAACAGTAATTGCACATGAACTTGGTCATTACAAGAAAAAGCATATTATCAAAAATATTATTATAGGAACTGCATCAAGTTTCTTAACATTATTTTTGATTGCATTGTTTTATAAACTGTCTTTAAGTTGGTTTGGATTTGAAAAGATTCAAGAGGTAGCTGCGCTTCCGATCTTAACTTTGTGGGGAATGTTGATAGGTTTAATTCAAACTCCGATAACAAATGTCATCTCAAGAAAGTATGAATATGAAGCTGACGAGTACGCCGTTGAAAGCACGAGAAAGCCTGGCGCTTTCATGAGTACTTTAGAGAGACTTACTGAACAAAATTTTGGGGATAAAAATCCTCATCCATTTGTCGAATGGT
>JBJKPP010000021.1:0-2463 GCA_046706145.1 Ignavibacteriaceae bacterium
GAATCTTTCGAATTCTCTTGCCGAGGGCTCACCATATAATTTTTCAATATATTCGAAGAGTTTTTGATTTGTCAAGACTAATCACCAAGATGGCTTTTATAAACTGCAGAAACCTTCACCCTCGTTCCCTTAGATTAATTTCTTAAAACTGTAAACTTAATATTTACTTGTAATAAGCAAACTAATTGGGTTATACTGTTTCTAAGGGTTGAGTATTTTTTTATAATAATTTTCGTAAAGAGGAACGATTTTATCTTTAGCAAAAAATCTTACGGCTCTGTCCCTGGCATTTTGCGAGAATAGTTCATACTTTTTCTGATTAGTCAGCAATTCGATCGTATATTTGGCCATCCTATCTACGTCTCCAATCTCTGCAATGTAACCGGTTTCTGTATGTTTAACAAGTTCAGGCAATCCTCCAACACTTGAAGCTACAACCGGAAGTCCGCAAGCCATGCCTTCCAACGCCGCCAGGCCAAAACTTTCAGATTGTGAAGGAATTAAGAACAGGTCTGAAGAATTTAGGATTTCGACTAATCCTTCCTGTTTACCTAGAAATTTTATGTGGTCAAGTAAATTTAATTGGCGTGCTAGCCTTTCGCATTCTGATCTATCCGGTCCATCGCCCACCAAAATAAGTTTTGCAGGAACTTCCTTTATCACTTTTTCTAGAATTAATATTGTATCTGTAACACGTTTTACATGACGAAAATTTGATGTATGAATAAGGACTTTCTCATTTCCAGGTGCAATGCGTTGCTTGAAACATTTATCCTTAATTGGTTTAAATACTTCTGTGTCAATGAAATTTGGGATAATCTCTATATCTTTTTTTATGTCGTAATTAGTTAGAGTTTTTTCTTTTAGGAATCTTGAAACTGCAGTAACTCCGTCGCTTGCTTCTATGCTAAACTTCATCAAAGGTAGGAAAGAAGGTTCTAATCCCACAAGTGTTATGTCTGTTCCATGCAAAGTAGTTATGATTTTTACATGCTCACTGCCATTCAACATTTGTTTTGCCAGGTAAGCGCTTGTAGCATGTGGAATAGCATAATGAACGTGGAAGATGTCCAGCTTTTCATACTTGGCAACTTCCACCATTTTGCTTGCAAGTGAGAGGCTGTAAAGTGGAAACTCGAACAATGGATAATTTGCCAATTCAACCTCGTGAAAAAATATGTTTTCCACATAATTAGATAGCCTAAATGGCAGCGCATAACTTACAAAATGTACTTCATGGCCTCTCAACGCCAAAGCTTTGCCAAGTTCAGTAGCTATTACACCGCTTCCTCCGTATGTAGGATAACAGGTTATACCGATTTTCATTTGTTGGATTTCATAATTTGACAGACGCAAATATAACAAAATTAAAAGTGTTAAATGTGAGCAAATTAGTTGTGTAATAGTGTAAATAATTTTATAGTTTGGGATAAATAAAAAAATCGACAAAAAGATGAAGTTACTAGTGATCGGGCACACGGTGAAAGATATTATTGCATTACATGATAAACTTGTCACGAAACCGGGAGGAATATTTTACTCGGTCATGGGTTTATCAAACCTTATGGATCAGCATGATTCGATTTCCCTTGCAACATCTTTAGATGAAGAAAATGCTTCATTTTTTGATTCTGTTTATTCAAGTGTAGAGAAGGATTTTTTTGAAAAAGTAGAGGCTATTCCAAAAGTTAATCTAATGCATAATGAAAATATGGAAAGGGAAGAAGTATATGAAAACATCACAAATAATTTAAAATTGAAAATAGAAGATTATAATTCCTTTGATGGAATACTTATTAACATGATAACCGGTTTTGACATAACACTGGAACAAATGGAAGATATTAGAAAAAACTACAATGGAATAATTTATTTTGATGTGCACACTTTGGCACGCGGTCTCGATGAAAATTATAAAAGAGATTTCAGAAAAATTCCTAATTTTCCACGATGGGCAAAATGTGTAGATCTTCTACAAGCAAACGAGAATGAATTATTGACTTTGTCTGAAAAAGATGATGAATTAGAAATTATAAAAGAACTCTTATCGTATGGAGTTAAAATAGTAATAATTACAAAAGACCAGCAAGGGGCAAGAATATTCTCTGTGAAAAACAGTGAGATTATTTCTACTTTTGCATCTTCTATAAAAGTAGATTTGAAAAATAAAATAGGATGCGGCGATGTTTTTGGTGCTGCTTTTTTTTATAATTACGTCGGAAGCCGGGACGAAGTTCGCTCGTTGTATATTGCTAATAAGGCAGCAGGTTTTTTTGTTGGGTGTGCTGACTTAAATAAATTAAAAGATTTGAAGAAACATGTTTTCGCATGATATTATAAAAAAGAGAATTTTGATTTTTGGCGTAAACGGATTACTAGGTCAATCTCTGGTTAGATTTTTCTCACAGAATAGTAATATGGAAGTTTTAGGATGTTCTGTAGAACCAAATTCTTTTCTAGATA
>JBJKPP010000022.1:0-6889 GCA_046706145.1 Ignavibacteriaceae bacterium
TTGAAATTGTTTTTCAATGCAAAAGAATATTTTAGGATATTCATTCTTCAAGTACGGCCCAAAATTTTTCAGCTACCTCTGATATGCAAAGTATTATAAATTAACTTAGCCCTTATCGGAATAAAAAACAATAAGTAATATTAATATTAATCTAGAATCTGGTACTAAACATGTTCGAACCGCTGAACATTCTCAATTAAAAAATAAACCGAAGCTAGAGTTCTTGGTTATTGTTTATATTAAAATTCACAGATTTAAAAAAGAAAAAGCCCCGAAGATTTCTCTTCGGGGCTTAGTGACCCCAAGGGGATTTGAACCCCTGTTACCGCCGTGAAAGGGCGATGTCCTAACCACTAGACGATAGGGCCTTTTTTAATTTATATTCAACAATGAACGATTAAGAAAAAATACTGTACAATCAAAATTTAAGAATTAAATTATAAATTGTTCATCGTTAATTATTCTGGGTGAGTAAAGGGATTTGAACCCTTGACCCCCAGGGCCACAACCTGGTGCTCTAACCAACTGAGCTATACTCACCATGTAAAGTCAAAAGTAAAAAATCAAAAGTCAAAAATTGTTATGAATTAAACCTAGAAACTAAAAATTATATTTTGAATTTTTACTTTTAATCTTCTTTAGTACGCCCAGGTGGATTCGAACCACCAACCTACAGCTTAGAAGGCTGTTGCTCTATCCAATTGAGCTATGGGCGCATTCTAAAATGAATACTAGATAAAAACCAACATTATATATTTCTTAAAACCGAACCACCAACCTACCCCGACTTGTCGGAGCTGCTCTATCCAATAGAGCTATGGGACATAATAATTAACAATTTATAATAGCAATTTCCGCTTAAGTCGAATCAGTCCATGCTAAAATAATTCGTGAGGTTGGCTCGATAAAATTGTTCAATACTGTCAATTATAAATTTTCAATTGTGCATTGTTAATTATTATTGTAAAGCTGGGGCGGCAGGATTATTGCATAGGAATCGCTTCGTGAGAACCTGCGACCTCCCCGATTCTATCGGGACGCGATGAACAGTAAATTAAATCTCAATAAATAAAAGAACTCTTTCAAAGTGGTCGGGGCGGCAGGATTCGAACCTGCGACCTCCTGCTCCCAAAGCAGGCGCGATGAACCGGGCTACGCTACGCCCCGAATTTCAAAAATAAAAACCATTCTAGTTTTTATTTACACTAACTAAATCGGTCGGAGTTTATCACTATTTTTTATTGGGACTATGCTCGATATTTGTGCTTGTTTTTAAAAAATAAACAAGACTTTAAAAATATACCCTAATTTCAATATAATCAAATTTTTCACCTTAAAGATGTAATATCGTATCACTTTATTGAGTTGTTTTATTCGTCTCTAAAGTTAACTAAATTTGTTTTTTTAATGATATTAACTAATCTAGCAAATGGGTTTTCCCTTTTTCATCTCCAAGAGATTCACATTTTCAAAAAAAAAATCAAGGTTTTTGACTCTTATTTCTACAATTTCAATTATAGGGATTTCACTTGGCGTTGCGGTATTAATTATTGCTTTAAGTATTCTCAGTGGTTTTGAAAAAACTATATTCAAAAAAGTAACAGATTTCGATTCACATATTGAAATAACTTCGTTTGAAACAATTTTGCCTGACTACCAGGGAAATCTACCCAAAATCAAAAATGTATTATCGTCCTCTGCAATATACGTTGCTCCTTTCGTTTCTAAGCTAGCAATAATTGGGAGTAAACAGGTTAAAGAAGGTATAAAAATTAAAGGCGAACCAATTCAGACGTTAGCTTTGCAGCTCAACAAACAAATCATAGAAGGAAAATTAAGTCTCGACAGCAACTCAATAATTATTGGTGAAAAACTTGCGGATAAGCTAAGAGTAAAATTGGGCAACAGAGTTACTGTTTTTGCTCTTACTAAAGATAAAATTCCATCCCCGCAAAATCCTCCTAACGTTGAAAACTTCTATGTTACGGGTATTTTTGAAAGTGGAATGGCAGAATACGATGACCTTATAGCTTATATAAACCTAAAATCTGCACAGAATCTATTTGGAATTGGAAACAATATAAACGGATACGATATAAAGCTAAATGATATTTCAAAAATAGACAGCACGGCGGACAAGCTTCAGAAATTTCTCGGTTATCCTCATTATGTGCGGACAATTTTTCAAATTCATCAAAATTTATTTACATGGATTGGACTTCAGAAAAAACCAGTTCCAATAATCTTAGCATTGATTATCCTAGTAGCCGTATTTAATATGGTTGGTACTTTATTGATGATAGTTCTAGAAAAAACAAACGCAGTGGGAATTTTAAAATCAATGGGCGCAACCTCAAAACAGATTATCATGGTGTTTGTAAACCAGGGTGTCTTTTTAACTTTGCTTGGTATAGTCATTGGGAATGTACTTGCTTATGGAATAATGCTACTTCAAATGAAATTTAATTTCATTACTCTTCCCTCTTCAGTTTATTTTGTATCAAAAGTTCCGTTTTTATTATCGACAGGTAATTTTCTTTTAGTATCAGGACTTACATTAATACTGGGTTTTCTGGCATCTATTATTCCCAGTTATATAGCTACCAGAATTAATATTATTTCAACCTTAAGATTCAGCTAATGAAGATAGAATCATTTATTTCTAAAAGATATTTAATATCAAAGCATAAGATAAATTTTATAACGATAATTTCGATTCTTTCGGTTTTAGGAATTACTATTGGTGTTGCTTCTTTGGTTGTTGTTCTTTCTGTTTTCAACGGATTTGGAAGCCTGGTGACCTCTTTCTTAATGAACTTAGATCCGCAGGTTAGAGTTGAAGTGATTTCTGATAAAGGATATAATCATCTGGATCAACTGAAAGAAGACCTTAATAACATAAAAGATATTAGAGCTTATTCTCCTTATGTTAGCGGCAAGGTGTTGGCATATAGAGGAAATTTGACTCGAGTTGTAGATTTGAAAGGAATTGTTAAAAAGAATAGTAAAGACATTTATAACATCAGTTCCACGATGCAACTTGGAAAGTTTGATATAGGAACTGATAACAATTTGCCAGGTGTTATTTTAGGTTTACCGCTTGCCGACCATCTTGAAATTTTGCCAGGGGATACATTGACTTTAATCTCTCCCGCCGGGATCGAGAAAGTTATTACTCAATTTAGTTCCCCACAAATGCAAAAGTTTATAGTCACCGGAATTTTTGTTTCAAATAATAATGCTTATGACGATGGTTACATGTTTACTAACTTAAGCACTGCACAAAGATTATTAGGATATGGAAATAACATCCAGGGCTACGATATAATGTTAAATAACATTGATAATTCCAATAAAGTAAAAAGCAAACTAGAATCGGAATTAAACCAAAGTTTTTTTAGTGTGAACACATGGTATGATTTTCATAAAGAATTATATTACGTAATGAAAATTGAACGCTGGAGCGCATTTTTAATTTTGAGTTTGATTATTGCTGTCGCATGTTTTAATGTACTTGGTTCACTATCTATGTCTGTAATTGAAAAGAAACGCGATATAGGAATCTTAAGGTCAATGGGAATTTCAGAAAATTCTGTATTAAGGATATTTATGAATGAAGGACTAATGATTGGAATCATAGGAACTATTGCAGGACTTCTTTTAGGATATGCTGTTTGTTATATTCAGATTCATTTCAAGATTTACCCGTTAAATCCTGTCCAGTATAAAATAGATGCGCTGCCTGTACAAATAAGGATATCTGATTTCTTTTTTATTTCATTTGCTTCGATGATACTTTCTTTTATAGCCTCTTACTTGCCCGCTAAAAGAGCATCAAAAGTTGATCCTCTAGAGGCGATAAAGTGGGAATAAATAATTCACAATGCATAATTAACAATGAATAATAATATAATTTTAAAAGCTCAGAATATTTTTAAATCTTACCAGACTAATGAAAAATTAAAACTAGAAGTCTTAAAATCTATTTCATTTGAAATAGAAGAAGGAAAAATTTCTGTAATAGTTGGAGCTTCAGGAGCGGGCAAAAGCACTCTTTTACATATTCTAAGCGGATTAGACAGACCCGACGCAGGAGAAGTAATATTTAAAACCGAAAATATTTTTGAGTTTTCTGACAATAGACTAGCAAAATTCAGAAACAGAAATATTGGTTTTGTTTTCCAGTTTCACCATTTGCTGCCGGAATTTACCGCTGTTGAAAATGTTGCCATTCCATTAATGATAAACGGATCTACATTATCTAAAGCGTTGAAACACTCAGAAGAACTTTTGAGCATAGTTGGATTATCGGAAAGAAAAGGTCATAAGCCATCCGAATTGTCAGGCGGAGAACAGCAAAGAGTAGCAGTAGCAAGAGCCTTAGCAAACGATCCCCAAATTATTTTTACCGATGAACCAACCGGCAATCTCGATTCAGAGAATAGCGATGCTCTCCATAAAATATTTGTTGACCTAAAAGAAAAGTTAGGGAAAACTTTTATTATTGTTACTCACAATCCAGGGTTAGTAAAACTAGCGGATAAAGTCTTTGAAATTAAAGACGGAAAGATTGTCTAATACTTCTGGAGAAATTCAAACAACAATCTTACTCCAAAACCAGTCATATAAGTTTTAGTATAATTATTATAACTGTTGGCCATAGAAGGGCCTGCAATATCCAGATGAGCCCATGGTATTTTCTTGTCAACAAAGTTCTCAAGAAATTTTGCAGCGGTAATTGCTCCTCCCCATCTTCCGCCAACATTTTTAACATCCGCGACATCGCTTTTTATTAAATAATTATAATCATCCCACAAAGGTAAAGGCCAAACCCGGTCATAAGTTCTTAAACCAGAGTTAAAGAGTTTCTTAGAAATGGTTTCATTTTTTGTGAAAGCACCTGCAACAAATTCACCTAAAGCTACAACGCAAGCCCCTGTCAGAGTAGCCAAATCAATTATCAAATCAGGTTTTAAATTGGAAGCATAGTGCAATCCGTCTGCCAAAATCATTCTACCTTCAGCATCTGTATTGTCAACTTCAATACTTTTCCCGGAAGAAGTAACAAATATATCACCTGGCCTCATAGATTTGCCTGATACCATATTTTCGGCACTCGGTATTATACCTATCAAATGAACCGGAAGCTTCGCTTTGGCTGCAGCGAGAATTGTCCCGGCCACAACTGCTGCACCGGACATGTCTGCTTTCATTTCACCCATATTTGCAGCGGGTTTCAAAGAGATTCCACCGGAATCAAAAGTTACACCTTTACCAACCAAGGCTACCTTCTTTTTAGCGCCCTTATTCTTGGCCGGATTATATTCTAAGACTATAAATCTCGGCGGATTGTCGCTTCCCATTCCGACAGCCATCAAGCCGCCCATTTTTCTTTTCTTAATTTCTTTTTCGTTAAATATTTTAACTTTTACACCAGCATTCAATAAAGTCTTTTTAACTCTCTGAGAAAGGCTATTCGGATTAATGGTATTTGCCGGTTCGTTTTCAAGATCTCTCGTAAAATAAACTCCCTCCATTTCAAAACTAGATTTGCTCAATGCAGATTTCATCAGTTTTTCATTAGCGGAGTAGAAATAAATCGTGAGTCCTCTTAGTTTTTTCTTTGTCAATTTGTAGTGATTAAAAGAATAATTTCCCAAATAAACACCTTCTACAAAAGTCTGATAAAAGTATTCTTCATCATTAAAAAATTTTCTAAAATGCTTATAATTCGGAATAAAAATATGAAGCTCATTTAGTTCTTCTTTTTCTAAAGATTGAATTAAGCCGGTAAGATGATTTCTAAAAAAATCAACTGAGAAGTTTTCATCCAGCTTAACTTTATTTAGAAGAATCTCGTCTGGTTTTCCATTGGGTTTGGAAAGTCTGATCTCACTACCATTTTCCGAAATAAAACTTTTACGTTGAAGATTTGAGATATGGATATTAAATATCTTCTCGAAATTTTTTAAGCTATCTCCAAAGTTTTTATCATCAATCAAATATCTGACTGCAACCGATAGATTCTGATATTGTATTTTTTTTCCACTGGTTTTTAATTTCAGACTAAATAGCATTTCGCACCTTTAATGATTCTAAAAAATGTTCGGATTCCGTTAAAACTTTTGGTATAAAATTATACATATTTTCATTCATAAATCTGGCTCCGGATGCATTTATATGTCCCCCGCCTCCAAACTTTGCTGCCAGCTTATTTACGGGAATTGCTCCTTTTGATCTAAAACTAATTTTAAAGCCATTTTTTAATTCAACGAACAATAACCCTAGCTTTACTTTTTCTACCGATAAGGTAGAATTAACAAAATTGTCCGTATCGGATTCTAAAGCATTCGTTTCTTCAAACATTTTTCTGGTTAAAACCATATAACATATTTCTTCACTGTCTCCGTAAAGTTTCATAGAGTTGAGAGCTTTTCCCAATAGTTTCACCTTGCTAAACTTACTCTGATCATATACTTTATCAAAAACATCATACGGATCGACACTCTGTTCCAGAAGGTTTGCTGAAATTCTGTGAATCTCTGGAGTGGTTCTTTCAAAACGAAACGAACCAGTGTCGGTCATAATAGCTGCATAGATTGGATATGCCGTTTCTATTGTTAGGCTGACTATCTTCGTCATGATTATCAGATCATAAATAATATGTCCTGTAGCAGAATATTCCGTATCAACAAAATAATAATCCACAAAATCTTCCCGGTCTTGATGATGATCTACACATATTTTCATCTTATTACTTTCCATGAAATACTTCTGCATACTTACCACACGATCGGAACGATTAAAATCCAAGGCAACCAACACATCAACTGTATTGAATAACTTGGAATGTTTCTCAACATTGAATTTCTGTATAATGTGGTCCTTA
>JBJKPP010000023.1:0-6064 GCA_046706145.1 Ignavibacteriaceae bacterium
AAATTAAGTAAGAATGCTCACAGGCTAGTGAATTCACAAATTTATGTTGATGACACTCCTGCACAAACAATTCTAGAGATTAGGGCAAAAGCTAGAAGACTAAAAGTTGAAAAAAATGTTGGAATAATTTTTATTGATTATTTACAGTTGATGCAGGGTCCGGCAAATGCTGAAAGCCGCGAGAGAGAGATTTCTCATATTTCCAGGTCGTTAAAATCTTTAGCTAAAGAATTGAATATTCCTGTTGTTGCACTTGCGCAGTTAAACAGAATGGTTGAAACTAGGACAGACAAACGTCCCCAGCTTTCCGATTTGCGAGAGTCCGGCTCAATTGAACAAGATGCAGATGTTGTCATTTTTCTTAACCGTCCTGAATATTATGGAATAATGAAGGATGAGAATGGTAATTCGCTGGAAGGAGTTTCAGAGATTATTATTGGAAAACAAAGAAACGGTCCCACAGGTAATGTACAACTTGCCTTTATTAAAGAGTATGCCCGCTTTGAGAACTTAGCGCATGCCAGACAAATTGAAGAATTTACTGAACCTGTCCAGGATGAAGATATTATTTGATAATTCAAAATTAACAATTAAAAATTTTCCTCTTATGATTGTTTGTATAAATGGAAGCATTTTTGTTAAAAGGAACTGGTGTAATTATGAAAAACATTAAATTAATTTTACTAAGCTTCATCATACTTTTTACACTTTCTACAAACGCCCAAATCTATACTCAAAAAGATGTCGAAATTTGCAAATCCAAATTCAAGCTGGCAGCAAGTGAGAACCTTGAAAGTAAGCCAATTAGTGATGTTATTGTTGCAATTGGAAAAAGTTTCATTGGAACTGATTATGTAGCTTACACCCTGGAGAAGGGTGAGAAAGAAACTTTGGTAGTTGATTTACGAGGGCTTGATTGTACCACATTTGTTGTAAGTACACTTGCTCTTTCAAGATGTATTAAAGAAGGCAAAACTACATTCGAGAATTTTGAGAAGCAATTACAGAGGATTAGATATAGAAACGGAATAATAGATAGATATCCTTCTAGGCTTCATTATTTTTCTGACTGGATTTACAATAATGTGCAAAAAGGAATTGTAAAAGATGTCACTAAGGAAATTGGAGGCGAACCTATTCATTTCGATGTTTATTACATGTCAACTTACCCAGACCGTTATGTACGATTAAAAATGTATCCTCAGTTTGTTCCCGTTATAAAAAAGCAGGAAGAAGAAATAAATAAAAGAACTTACTATTATATTCCTAAAAACAAAGTTGCCAGCGTTGAAGATAAAATCCACAGTGGTAATATAATTGCAATAACCACCAGTAAAAAAGGTTTGGATATTTCTCACGTAGGAATTGCTGTTAAAGAATCAGACGGGCGAATCCATTTTATGCATGAGCCAAATGTTGGGTATAAAGTCCAAATCACAAAAGAACCTCTTGCTGATTATCTTATGAGAATAAAAACTGATACTGGAATTATGGTTTTGCAAGCTTTAGAACCTGCCAAGTAGTTTTTTATTTTTTAATTAGGCTCAAGAGAACTTTTATATTTTCAAGATCTTCAAGATATTCCTTGCCTTTTGGGGTTTCCAAGATTTTTGGGATTTGTTCCAACCTTTTATCATTCATAATGTTTCTAAATCCTTCTTTGCCGATAAATCCTTTCCCAATATGCTCATGTCTGTCAACTCTGCTCCCCAATTCTTTTTTGCTGTCATTCATATGAAAACATTTTAATTTATTCAAACCAACTACATCATCGAATTCTTTAATTACTTTTTCATACTCTTTTTTGTCTTTTATATTATATCCTGCAGCAAAAATATGTGCAGTATCAATACAGACCGACATTTTATCTTTGTCTTCTACTAAGTCGATAATTTTTCTTATTTGTTCAAATTTATATCCCAAAGTAGTTCCTTGTCCGGCCGTCGTCTCAATCATACTGCTGACTTTAAAATCTTTTGTTGTAGCGTGTGCGATGTTCAAGGATTCTGCAATTAATTTTATCCCTTCTTCTTCTCCAGCACCGCCGTGTGCTCCTGGATGAAAATTCAGATATCTTATACCAAGCTGGTGGCATCTTTTCAATTCATCAACATAGGCATTGCGTGAAAGTTTCAAAGTCCTTTGATTTTTAGAACAAAGATTTATTAGGTATGAATCATGAACAACCATAAATTTAATCTTAGATTTTTCCAGCTTGGTTTTGAATAAACTTATATCTTCCTTCGAAAGAGATTTTGCTAACCATTGATTACTGTTCTTGCTGAATATTTGCAAAGCAGTAAAGTTTAATTTGCTGGCTAAATCAACAGCGTTTGCAATTCCGCCCGCAATTGAAGTATGTGCCCCAAGTAATTGATTCAATGGATTAATCAAAAATTAAAAAGTCAAAATTCAAAAAAAATTTTTATCTTCGACTTATGGTCTTCACCTTAGTATTTCTTCAATGGATTCATCCAATTCATGCGTCTTTATACCATAAGATTGCAACTTATCCGTATTCATGGATACATCCGCGACTTGTGGATAGTCTCCGAAATCATCCATAGAGATTTTTTCTAGTAAACTTTTATCAAGATTTGCAACTTTGCATAAAATTTCTCCTGTCTCAAATCTTGATACTCTATCAAGTCCGCCAGAGTTTATTATCTCATTTTTGATATCAAGTCTACAGATTTCAGCTATCATTCTCCTGGCATCTAACAAAGATAAAGGAGTTCTATATTGGTCAACAAATAGTTTAACTTTTTTACCTGCTTTCAAGTCTGCATACATTTGATGGAAATGATTCTTTCTTCCATTCATTCCGAGTCCGATTAACAAGGCTTGACGTAGAATAATATAATTATCAAAAGTCTCCTGGATTTTCACCTCGCCCATAAGTTTAGTTTCGGCGTAAATTGAAATTGGAATTAACTTTGATTCCTCTTTCAACATTGAACCTCTGTAGCCTGCATAAACTAAATCAGTTGAGATGTAGATTAATTTGCTTTTAAATTTTTCACACAATTCTGCAATCTTTTGGGTAGCAAATACATTTGTTTGATAAACCTCTTTTGGAGGAAGTTTCTGTGCCAGCCCGGGAGATGAAACTGCTGCTGTATGAATAACACTATGAGGTTTAAATCTTTCGAAAACCTTTTCCAGTTCTTGATAATTATTAACATCTACTCTTGCCGAATTATACTCTTTGCAATTGCCAATATTGGAATTATAGATGCTTAGAATTTCATTACTCTTCGATAATTCAAGATTTAAATATTGACCTAATAAACCACTTCCACCTGTGATTAATATTTTCATAAATTATTATTTATTAATTATAATAATCGTGTCCAATTAGTATGGGTCATTCTGAGCCCGACTTGTCGGGGGAAGAATCTCGTCCGAGATATCTTTCCACTCTGGATTTTTTGATTCTATTAACATTATTTTCTTTTTTCTCAACCAGCCCTTGATTTGTTTTTCTCTTCTTATAGCATCATTCGCGTGACTAAACGTTTCGAAATAAATCAATTTAGATATATTATATTTATTTGTAAAACCTTTAACCAATTTATGTTTATGTTCATTTAGTCTTCTAATCAAGTTATTAGTAAAGCCTACATAAAGAGTTTTTGATTTATTGGTTAATATGTAAATATAAAATGTTTTCATATCGTAGATTCTTCAGTCACTTCGTTCCATCAGAATGACCACGCGGCAACTTATGGCAGACATATCTTTCCTAAAATTGTTTGTTTTTTTGCTCCTGTAACTTTCGGGATGTTCGAAGGATTCCCAGAAATCGTTTCATTTGCCAGAACCACAAAGCATATTGCTTCTTTCGCATTTGAAGAAATTCCTAAGGAATCTACAGTTTTAATTTCAACACCTGGTCCAAAATATTTTTTAAGCTGTTTCAATAGAAATTTGTTTCTTGCTCCGCCGCCGCTAACAAAAAGTTCATCTATTTTTATTTTATTTTTTATAAATAGCTCGTAGTTACGATAAACAGAATATGCTGAAAAATCTGTAATGGTAGTAATTATGTCATATTTAGAAATCCTCTTGAAATTTTTGAGTATTGCTTCGATAAAAGCCTTGCCATAGTGTTCTCTGCCTGTTGATTTTGGTGGCTTCCTTATAATGAAATCATCCTTCTTGATTAACTCTTTCAATAGCTTTTCGTTTATTTTACCTTGTCGAGCAAAGTTTCCGTTTGTGTCATATTCTTTATTAAAAAGTTTTTTTGCTAAAAAGTCAATAAGCATATTTCCCACTCCGGTATCAAATGCTAAGATATCATTAGGCTTCGCATTCTTTTTCAGAATCGTAATATTTGAGATACCCCCAACATTAAGCAAGGTTCTGTTTTTGTTTTTTGAGTTGAAAAGAAGATAGTCAAAATATGGAACAAGTGGTGCTCCTTCTCCACTTAATGCCATATCCCCGGGTCTAAAATCTCCAACAGTAGTAATCCCCGTCAGTTTTGCTATGACAGATGGGTCTCCGATTTGAAGTGTAGTGCCAAATTTGTAACCGAAATAATTTTCTTTTTGAGGAAGATGTTGAATTGTCTGTCCGTGAGAACCGATTAAGTCAATTTTATTTAAACCTATTTTTGATTTTTTTGTAATTGCTTTAACGGCGTCGGTATAAATGTGAGCTAATAAAAAATTTAGTTTGCTAATTTCTGATACATTACCCTTGCCCGGGGTAGAATTCTCAATTAAGACTCCTTTTAATCCTTTTGGAAAAGGGAACGTAATAAAATTGATTACTTTTATTTTGGTCTCTACTCCGGAATTTTTTATTTTGCATAATACACAATCGACTCCGTCAAGCGAAGTCCCTGACATTAAGCCGATTACAGTTTTTGTTTTTTTATTTTGTAACTTTGATAAGTTTATAGGTTTCATATATTTAAAATTTTTTCGATAAAAGCTTGCTTGCCATTAGGCCAACTTATTATTAAAAGTAAAATTCTTATATTTTAACAAAAACTCTCTGGTTAATTGTGAAAATAAAAAATATTATAATCATAATTTCAATTTTGTTTGCAATTAAAATGAATGCACAAACGAATTACACACAACTGAATAAAGAAATCAAAACAGGAAACTTTTCAAAGGCTGATTCAACAATTGATGTCCTTCTCGAAAACGATACATTAAGCAGCATACAGAAATATTCATTATCCTTCCAGAAAGATAAAATGCACAGAATTAGGTTGGATTTCAACAAAACAGAAAATGACATAAAAAATGAACTCAAGAAATATTATCCTAATGTAAACGAAGTAATGCTAGATAGATGGGAAAAAGAAAAATCTCTGGAAATGAAAATCATTGACAGGCAAAAATGGTTTTTCCATAATGCCGTTCCTAATCTTTTTAGAATAAATAAGGAAGCAAAAAAGAGAAAACAAGAAGTCGATGGGGTTACAGAAGACAAACTTGCTGAATTTGTAGACAAAGATATTGCACAAGATGTAAAAGACTGTGAAGAGACCGGCAAAAGGTTGGTTGACCCCGTTAGAATAACTTTGACATATACTTTGACAGTCAAGAAAAATGTTGTACCTGCGGGAGAAATTATTCGCTGTTGGCTTCCATATCCGAGAGAAGGGCACAAAAGACAAATAGATATAAAATTGCTTTCTGTTAATTCCGATGAATACATTATAGCAAATAATAGCCATTTACAAAGAACTTTGTACATAGAGAAAAAAACGGAGAAGGACAAACCCACAATTTTTAAGATGTTGCTTGAATATACAGCCTATGCAGAATGGTACGATTTGGATTCAAGCAAGGTTAAAAACTATGACAAAACTACGAAGTTGTATAAAGAGTTTACTGCACAGCGTCGGCCGCATATTGTTTTTACTGATAGAATAAAGAATTTGTCAAAGAAAATTATTGGTAGCGAAAAAAATCCATATAACAAAGTAAAATTAATTTTTAAATGGATTTCGGATAACATACCATGGGCAAGTGCCAGGGAATATTCAACCATAGATAATATTTCAGATTACTGCCTGAGAAACATGCACGGAGACTGC
>JBJKPP010000024.1:0-2014 GCA_046706145.1 Ignavibacteriaceae bacterium
AAGCTTGCTCAATATTAGCAAAAAGTATCTGGTCATATTTATTCGGATAAGTTAGCAATTCATTGTGATTAATCTTCAAGATGAAAGGTATTTTGTGAGCGTATTTCCTGGAGTTTAATCCAAGAGCGCCCAAAGTAGTTGCAACCGCATTGCAACCACCTTCAATTGCAAGCTTAATTATGTTTTCCGGATCAAAATATTCCGGGTTTGGTGCAAAAGAAGCGCCTGCCGAATGTTCAATACCCTGGTCAACAGGAAGAATAGACACATATCCGGTTCCGGCAAGTCTTCCGTGATCAAAAATTGACTGTAAATTTCTGAGCACATTTGGACTTCTGTCGCTTTGTAGAAATATCCGGTCAACAAAGTCTGGCCCCGGAAGATGTAATTTTTCTTTAGGAAATTTAGCTTTATACGTAAGTAATGATTCGCCTTCTTTTCCAAGCAATTCACTTATTTTTTTAGCCATGATCACTCCATTTCTTTTTATCTTATCCCCGATCTCTCGGAGTTTGTTTTGTACTAAATAATGAAATTAAACACTATTAATTTATGCAATTTTCGAATATTATTTAATGGCAGCAGCCTGGTATTTTTCTTCAATATAATTAAATATATTCAAAGAGTGGTATCTTGAATTCTCAATAAACCATTTCCCGGTATCCATACCGCTGCATACAACCCCTGCCAAAAACAATTTATTGACGTTAGTTTCAAAAGTCTCAGGATCGAAACATGGAACTTTATCACCGTCCTTAGTAATTTCAACACCTATTTTTTTCAGGAATGAGTAATCGGAATGATATCCAGTCATTGCAAAAACGAAATCATTTTCGATTGTAATCAATCTCTTAGGTGTCTTGATATCAACTTCATTATCTCTTATTTCTGTTAAAACAGAATTGAAATAAGCCTTTATTGACCCTTCTTTAATCCGGTTTTCAATATCCGGACGTACCCAATATTTTACCCCATCTTTTATTTTATCTTCCCGTATAACCATCGTTACTTCCGAACCACGCCTATAAGTTTCTAATGCCACATCTACCGCTGAATTGGCTGCTCCAACAACAACTAATTTTAAATAAGCATAAGGATGTGCTTCATCAAAGTAATGTTTTAATTTTGGTAAATCCTCACCGGGAATATTTAGAAGATTAGCATAATCATAAAAGCCAATCGCTATAATAACATAAGAGGCTTCATAATTTCCTTTATTAGTTATTACTTTGAAACTTTTCCCATCATGTTTAACATCCAGAACTTTTTCATACGTTTTCACATTTAAGTTCCATGAGTTCTTCACTCTTCTAAAATATTCCAGAGCTTCTCTTCTTGTAGGCTTGTCACCGTGAGAAACAAAAGGAACATCGCCAATTTCCAATCTCTCCGAGGTTGAAAAAAAAGTCATGTTTGTAGGATAATTGAATATAGAATTTACTAAACAGCCCTTCTCTATTATTAGATGGCTATAGTTTCTCTTAACTGCTTCTACCCCACATGTAATCCCAATCGGACCCGCGCCTATAATAATTACATCAAATTTGTTACTACTCATTTTTCCAAGTGCATATTTATTTAAATGTTAAATTTAATGAAAATGCATAAAAAATATTGCATTTGGCTGAAGCAGACCAGCGTAATGTGTGAAATATGAAAAGATTTGTCCTAATTTTTTTAACCAAAAACTTCCCATATAGATTACAATAGACATATATTTGTGAAGATAAATCCAAAAGTAAATAACGGCTAATCGAGATCACATTCACAATCTTTATGGGCAAAAAAATGCAAACTCATTCTGAGAATAAGATTATTTGCAATTGGTGCGGTTCTGTAACTCAAATAATTTGGGTTCATGGACACGGACAATGCGCTAACTGTGGGATAAATATAGAAGAATGCTGTAAAGGTGAGGTTTGCCAAACACCTAATGAACAAGTTCAAGAAGCTATTGAAAAATCTTTTGACAATGAACAATAATATTAAACACATCTGCTTTGATCTCGACGGA
>JBJKPP010000025.1:0-35583 GCA_046706145.1 Ignavibacteriaceae bacterium
AACAAGTACAAGAGAATACGGCTAGAGTTAGAAAAAATGTGCTTTTATCCCCAGATGAATATAAAAAAAGAGAAGCTCAAAAGAGAGAAAGCCAACAGCAAGAACTCCTAAGAAAGCAACAGCAAAATAATCAACAACAAAAAGAACAAAAACAGAATACAGGGTCTCAACAAAGGGAACCGCGTCAAAGAGATCAAAACCAACAGCCAAGACCAAGATAAAACATAACTTTTTAATTTTGCGTTGTTTGCTTTAAATAGTATTGGTATGCCCTTCTATTTCTTATACCAGATAAATTAATGATTGTGTCAACTAAGATTATTGACTATGAAATAAGATTCTTATATTTTTGTAATGAGCATATGCTCATTATTATAATAGTTAAGGAATATAAAAAGGGAGATATAAAATGAAAATTGCCGTAGCAAGTAATAATAAAACTTCTGTTTCAGGACATCTTGGAAGATGTAAAGGTTTCTTAATTTATGAAACGAATGAAAACAATATAATTGACAGAACTTATATTGAAAATACTTTTACACATCACAGTATGCATCCGCATGAAGAACACGAACATGGACATCATCATGGTGAACACCCCGAACATAGTCATGTGCAATTGATAGAGGCTTTGAACGGATGTAGTACACTTATATTTCAAAGCGGCGGCTGGCGTATAATCGAAGATTTGGAAGCAAACGGTATTAAACCAGTTCTAACAGATGAAAGGATAGCAGATGAAGCAGTGACAAAGTACTTGAATGGTAATTTAGTAATTAAAGAAGAGAATGCATGTCATCACGAGTAATCTTATTTGATTAGTCATTCTTAATCGTTAACTACCCTCCCCTTTATCAAATTTGTGCGCCTCAGATAAAGGGGAGAGTTAAATTCCTATGGTCATTATAAGAAATAAGCAATAATAGAGGGAACCTTTTAGGCGAGAACTAGATTGCTTCATATCACACCAAAAAATATAATAGTAATTATACTGATAATTATTTAAAACTATTTTCATAGATTCTTTTTTAAGTCAAAGGGCTTAAGGAAGAGCATAAAAACAATTTATCTTTAAAAAAATAGATAATTTAATCATCGACATGAGGTATATATTGATGAATATCAGGATAAATATTACTTTGTGAAAGCTTTGAAGAGCTTGTTTCTGGTTTTTTCAGAAGATAAAATATATGATACTATTCAAAATACTAATAAGGCATTAAAAAGGTTTTCGTAACAAAAATAAATAGGTTAATATGCTATTATACGCTAAAAGACATTCAACAAAATAAAGGAAAACAATGGGGAATGAACTGAACGAGTATTTACAAACTTCTCTTAACTTAAACGACTCGCTCATCTTTCTTATGATTGTTATTATGTTAACGCTGACTGCAATTTACATTTTTCGCGTTTACATGTTCATTCTAGGAGTAATTAAGTATCCTAAACGAGGATTCAATATAAAAAATATCGGATTGACAGTGCTCTTTGCTGAGCTAACACCGGATCTGATGATAAGAATTGTCGAAGAAAAACAATACTATATACAAATAAAGAACAATAATAATGATCTCAATACCTAAGAATAAATATGAATCTATTGAAGAAAAGTATCAGGCTATTAGTAGCTGACGACCATGCCCTTTTTAGGAGCGGTCTAATTAGTCTGCTTAAACCCGAAGATGATATTTATGTCGTTGGAGAAGCAAATAATGGTCAAGAGTTGATAGACATTTATTTTTCTACTTCTCCTGTTCCGGATATTGCTTTAGTGGATATTTCTATGCCGGTTATGTCAGGTTTAGATGCCGCAAAAAATATCCTAAACCGACAAGCCGCCGCTAAAATATTATTCCTTTCAATGTATGAAGATGAAGAATATATCTATCATTGTATTAAGGCCGGAGGGAAAGGATTACTCAATAAAAACATTTTGAAGGAAGATCTAATATCAGCTATAAAACAAGTGTATAGAGGTGAAGAATATTATAAAAATAGTATGACAAGAGAAAAATTAGAAAAGCTTTATAAGAGTCGCGAATCATATTCCTACGAAAATATTGTACATATCCAAGAGTCACTTTCCTGGCGTGAAGAAGAAATATTGAGATTAATCGGCGAAGGCTTAACCAGCGGTGAAATAGGTGATAAGCTCGAAATAAGCAGGAGAACCGTAGATTCATATAGAGCAACCATAATTCAGAAATTAAACCTCAAAAGTTTACCCGATTTAATTAAATACGCAGTTTTTCATAATATCAAACCATAAAGCACTTGGGTACTTGAACGAGTACTTAAGTGATAATTTGAGGATGAATAATCCTAAATTTTTTGTATAATAATTACTGTAAATATTTTCATATCAAATCTATGATTTAATGTGAAGAAGATTTCTATCTATATATTTTTCTTATTTCTTTTCTTAGGTTATCAGTTTAGTGCCCATGCACAAGAAGATGGTAAGATTTTATTGAAAGCCAAAGCTAATCAAAAATATGGACCGGTAATACAATCTTTCCCCGCAGATAATAATACACTAAAATCATTAATTAATAAAGCAGGAAATTTTGTTCTGTTTGGGGTCAGTAATGGGGAACTTACTATTTTAGGACACGATAAGAGTATTCTTTATCCAAGTGATAAACCAGTTTCAGAAAATGAGAAATTCGAGATATTTAGCGTTAACAAAGTGGAAGAACTTATGAACCTTGGGACTGAGAATGCTACTATAATTGAGTACAGGGGAAACATCATATCATTAACCAACGGTAATTACACTCTCGCAAGTGAAACTGTCTGTCCACCAAATTGCCCATGATGCTAATATGAAATCTATGTCAGTATGTTATACCTCAACTACTAGTATAACAACAATGCTACATTACAGCCACCTTCTCAAGAATCCCCTTCAATAATTCATAGAATTTTTCGGTGCTTTCAATACTAACTCTTTCTTCAGGAGAGTGTGCACCTTTTATTGTAGGACCAAAAGAGACCATATCCAAGCCCGGATTTTTAGCACCCAAAATACCTGTTTCCAAACCAGCATGTATCGCTTTCACTTCAGGTTCTTCACCAAACATGTTTCTATAAACTTCTTTCGCAATCCTTAATATTTTCGAATCCAAGTTGGGTTTCCACCCTGGGTAACCATCGTTAACCCTGATCACAGCACCGGCTAGACCAAATATCGCTCTAACATTCTGAGCTATGTAAGTTCTTTCACTTTCTACAGAACTCCTTTGGCTGGTACCAATAATCACTTTGCCGTCTTTTGTGAAAACTGTAGCTAAATTTGTGGAAGTTTCTACAAGATCGTGAATATCCGGGCTCATGGAAATTACACCGGTAGGCAAAGCAACTAATGTATCTATTATTTTATCTAAGATTGCTGGCTTTATTATATCTTTACTAGACTCGTTTGAGTTTTCGAAGATAAAATTCAATTTATTATCAGTTTTTTTAAGCTCTTCAAAAATTTGCGAATGAAAGTCTTCCAAGAATGTTCTTAGCTTGTCCTCATCTTTAGGTTCAATCAAAATAAGTGCTTCTGCTTCTCTCGGGATAGCATTTCTAAGTTTACCACCTTCAATTTTAGAAACATAAAATTTTGTAAGATCTCCTTTTTGAGTAAGGTCATTTAAATTTCTCAATAATCTGGCTAATATTTTTATAGCGTTTCCCCTGCCCTGATTTATTTCCATACCGGAATGGCCACCTTTTAAACCGGTTACAAACAAATTATATATTTGATAATTCTTAGGTGCTTTTTCCATTTCTAAGTTAAATTCGCCAACTGTATCTACTCCGCCTGCACATCCGATGTAAAAAACACCATCTTCTTCAGAGTCAAGATTCAACAAAATCTTACCCTTTATGAAACCTTTTTTGACATTGGTAGCACCTGTCAAACCCGTTTCCTCGTCAACAGTTAATAGTATTTCCAATGGACCGTGTATGGAATTAGTGTCATTTATTGTAGCTAAAGCAGCAGCTACTCCAATTCCATTATCGGCGCCTAAAGTTGTACCATCAGCTTTTATCCAATTATTATCTCTGATAATTTCAATAGGGTCATTATCAAAGTCATGTTTTTTACTTTTATTTTTTTCGCAGACCATATCGACATGTGCCTGCAAAATCACTATAGGTGATTTTTCATATCCTTTTGACGCTGGGATTCTAACTACAATGTTACCTATTTCATCTTCTTCAAATTCGACATTTAATCCTATCAGAAGTTCTCTTAAATAACTTCTTATTTTTTCTTCCTTTTTCGATGGTCTTGGTACTCTAGTTATCTCATAAAACCTTTCCCACAACATTTCAGGTTTAAGATTGTTAATTGCACTTTTAGGCATTTTTTCTCCTATTATAAAAATTTTGAATATTCAACTAGTTAAAGAGAGTTGAGAAAGAATAAGAAACCTCCCTATGAAATAACTTCTGATACTTTCTTAGCCGCAAGTCTAGCATTCTTTTTATCTTGTTCAGTTAAGTATCTTTTCCTTATTCTAATGTTCTGCGGCGTAATTTCAACAAACTCATCATCTGTGATCCATTCGATTGCTTGTTCCAAAGTTAAAATGGTTGGTGGTTCAAGTCTTATTGCTTCATCTGCACCAGACGCTCGCATATTAGTAAGTTGTTTAGTCTTAGTAACATTTACGCGCATGTCATTACTTCTTGAATTCTCTCCAACAACCATCCCTTCATAAACTTTTGTTCCGGGTTCAATAAAAAAAATAGACCTTTCTTGCAGTTTATACATTGCGTATGCAGATGCAGTGCCATTCTCCATAGCAACGAGTGCGCCCCTTTGCCTATGAACTATGTCACCCTTATATGGTTCATAACCATGAAATATATGGTGAAGTATTCCAGTCCCTTTAGTATCTGTCATAAACTCAGATCTATAACCAATTAAACCTCTTGAAGGAACCAAAAATTCAATTCTTGTATTTTCATTGAAGGTAAGCATGTTTTTCATCTCGGCTTTTCTCTTACCGAGCTTTTCAATTACAATTCCCACAAACTCTTCCGGAACATCAATTATTACATGTTCAACAGGTTCTGAGGTCACATCATCAATCTTTTTTAAGATAACTTCAGGCCTGCTTACTTGAAGTTCATATCCTTCACGACGCATATTTTCAATCAAAATTGCAAGATGCAATTCTCCCCTGCCGCTAACTTTAAAAATATCAGGGGAATCAGTCATCTCAACTTTTAGGCTAACGTTTGATTTCAACTCTTTTGAAAGTCTCTCGCTTATGTTCCTTGTTGTAACATATTTTCCTTCTTGTCCAGCAAAGGTAGAATTATTAACCATGAAGTCCATTGTGATTGTGGGTTCATCAATCGCAACAAAAGGAAGTCTTTCCGGTATTTGCGGGCTGGCAATAGTATCACCTATATCAACGTCTTCTAGTCCGGCAATTGCTCCAATATCACCAGCAATAATTTCATTCACTTCTTCTCTTTTTATATATTCAAAGGAATACAATTTTGTTATCTTCGCAAAAGTTTTTTTATCATCTTTAGTGATTAATACAATATTGTCACCAATTTTAACTGAACCGTTCTTAACTCTCCCAATTCCTATTCTTCCTAAGTAGTCATTATAGTCAATAGCGGATATCAGCATCTGGAAATGTTTATCCGCATCAGCTATTGGACCAGGAACATTTTTCACAATAACTTCAAAAAGAGGATCGAGAGAATCGCCTTCATCTTCCAAATTTAGTTTGGCTATACCCTGTTTAGCAATAGCATAAATAAAAGGAAAATCCAATTGTTCTTCGGAAGCACCTAATGAAATAAACAAATCGAAGACTTCATTCAATACTTCATTTGGACGTGCATCTTTTCTGTCAATTTTATTTATTACTACAATAGATTTCAAACCAAGATCAAGTGATTTTTTCAAAACGAATTTAGTTTGAGGAAGAGGTCCCTCTGCGGCATCTACAAGAAGTAGAACTCCATCGACCATCTTTAAAATTCTTTCGACCTCGCCCCCGAAATCAGCGTGTCCCGGTGTATCTATAATATTTATTTTTATGCTCTTATATCTAACACTCAAATTTTTAGCAAGTATCGTAATTCCTCTTTCCTTTTCCAAAGCATTCGAATCCATTATCCGTTTTTCAACTTGTTGATTTTCTCTGAATGCTCCGGTCTGCCTCAACATATGATCAACTAATGTTGTTTTACCATGATCAACATGTGCTATGATCGCAATATTTCTTATATCAGTTCTATTATTTTCCAAATGTATTCCTAAAAAAATTCTGAATTTTAAATATAGATATATGGAACTCGCTAAACAATGTAAAATGTCGTTGTATCAATGTTAAGTTTGTTAATAAAAATAGATAAAAGAGTTAAAATGATCGGGCTATTATGTAATTATTTGAGTATTCAAAGCTATTTCTTCAAGTATTGAAGAAACTTTCAAACAATCATCTAAAGCACCGGTAAAAACGATAGATTTCCCCTTAACATGAACTTCAAAGGCGTAACTTCTGGCCTGTTCATAGCTGCAATTCACAGCTTTAATCAGTTGTCCAATTACTTCATCAAAAGTATGCCAATCGTCGTTGTACAAGACTACTTTACTCTCGAGACCAACCGTAGTTTCGTTACTCTCTATTACGTTTATTTGTGTGTCTTGATTTGTATTTCCCATGCTTACAAAAATTAAAAAATTAATAAATAACAAGAAAGATAATTATAATTATTCGCAATTTTGTTTCGTTGGATTGGTTTGATTTTATAGCAGGGTATGGTTATATTTTTCAACAAAAATAAATGCTTTAAATGGAGTTTTAATGAATATTGCAGTGTGTGTAAGTCACGTTCCTGATACAGCAACAAAAGTGAAAATTGGACCGGATGAAAAAGCGATAGATTCAAACGGGGTTACTTACATTATAAATCCTTATGATGAATTTGCTGTTGAAGAAGCCTTAAAAACTAAAGAGAAATTTGGTGGAGAAGTCACCGTTTTAAGTGTTGGCGGGGAACAAAATAAGGAAACTATCAGAAAAGCGTTAGCTATGGGAGCAGATAAAGGAATTCTGCTTAAAGATGATAAACCTCGTGATTCTTTTTCCATAGCGAAAGCTTTATCTAAGGAACTTAAAAACGGCAGCTATGATATTATATTTTGCGGCAAACAATCCGTTGACTATGATGATTCTGTGATACCGCAAATACTTTCGGAGTTTTTAGGATTTAATTGTGTATCTGTTGTAGTAGCAATGGAAATCAAAGATAAACAAGTAACTGCGGAAAGAGAAATAGAAGGTGGAAAAGAAATTGTCAGTACTGAATTACCTGTAATTATTGGTACACAGAAAGGTTTAAATGAGCCGAGGTATGCTTCATTAAAAGGAATAATGGCAGCCAAGAAAAAAACTATAGAAGAAAAACCAGCAGCTGAAATAAATAACAACACGGAATTACTTAAAATGTATTTACCGCCTGCAAAACAACCGGGAAGGATCTTGGGTGCTGATAAATCGGCAGTTCCTGAATTGGTTAAATTATTAAGGGAAGAAGCAAAGGTAATATAATGAGTAAAGTATTGGTTTTCCTTGAACAAAGAGACGGCAAAATAAAAAGAGCTAGTTTTGAAAGTGTGAGCGTTTCAAAAAAAATTAGTTCAGAACTCAGCGCAGAATTATTGGCAGTTATAATTGGTGACAATATTGAAAACATTAATGACCTATCTAAATATGGAGCAAAAAAGGTTTTCCATTATAAAAACAAAGATCTAAATAATTATTCTACTACAGCATACTCAGAAATAGTAAGCAATCTAGCGAAAGAAATTTCTGCAGATTATTTATTTTTCCCAAATACTGCTTTGGGAAAAGACATTGCTCCACACGTTGCAGCAAAAATTGATGCAGGAATAGTTGTTGATTGTACAAAATTGAAGATAGAGAATGGAGAGATTATTGCCACAAGACCAATATATGCTGGCAAAGCTTTGATAGATGTTAAATTGAATTCAGAAAAAAGAGTTTATTCTTTACGACCCAATGTCTTTAAAGTTGAACCTATGGGAAATGGACAGGCTCCTGAAGTTATTGTTAAAGAAGTAGAATCTCTAAATCTTGCAAACAGAGTGCTAGAAATAAAGAAGTCAGAAGGAAAACTGGATGTTGCTGAAGCAGATATAATTGTATCAGGCGGAAGAGGATTAAAAGCTCCTGAAAATTTCCATCTTATAGAAGAACTTGCAGAAGTTTTAGGCGGTGCAGTCGGCGCATCGAGAGCTGTAGTAGATGCCGGTTGGCGCCCACACAGAGAACAAGTTGGACAAACGGGAAAGACAGTTTCGCCGTCGCTCTATATAGCGTGCGGAATATCCGGCGCAATTCAACATCTTGCTGGAATGTCTTCCTCAAAATATATAGTTGCAGTAAACAAAGATAAGGATGCTCCAATATTTAATATTGCCGATTATGGTATAACTGGAGATGTTTTCGAAATATTACCAGAATTAACCGAAGAGATCAGAAAAATAAAATTACAATGAAAGAGGTGTGTTTAATTGCAAAAGATTCAATGTGAAATTCTTGGTCTTTCGTCTAGCCCGTCAACCGGAGGAGCTTATGCTATTTTACTTAAGGAAACAAGTGGTGGAAGAAGATTACCAATCATAATTGGTGCTTTTGAAGCTCAAGCCATTGCGCTCGAGATTGAAGGAATTAAACCGCCCCGTCCTTTAACACACGATCTCTTAAAACAAACTATAGATAATTTGGGTGCAGTTGTTCTTGAAGTAGTAATTGATGAATTAAGAGAAAACACTTTTTATGCTAAAGTAATATTGGAAGTTTCAGGATTGACCAATGAAATTGATGCACGCCCCAGTGATGCAATTGCATTAGCCGTCAGATCAAATGCACCAATTTATGTAGCTGAAACAGTTCTTGATACCGCAGCTTTTGTACCGTCTGAAGAAACCCAAGAAAAAGCTAATTTGCGATCTTCACACCAAAAGGAAGAAATCAATCAGCCTAACTCTAAAGAAGCACAAATAGCTTCTCTTCAAGACAAACTTCGTGAGGCTATTGAAGCTGAGGAATATGAAAGAGCGGCAAAGTTAAGAGATGATATTCAGAAGCTTACTAATCAAAATTAATTAAACAATTTTTCTCCTATTTTGCATTCGGCACATTTCTTTTTTGAGCAATAATTTCTATATAGATAAATCATGCCTTGGTGAACTACACTTATTTTCCAGGAATTATCTAAATTTAAAACTGAAGAAACTTCTTTTACAATAAAGTTTTCACTTGTCTGTGAATAATCAGAATATAATTTAATAATTTTTTCCGCATACTCATCTTTCCCAAAAATTTCAAAATAAACTAGAAGTATTGGAAGAATAACGTTTACAATAATATCATCACCTCTAGTAGAACCAACAAAATATTTAATGTCGGAATTAACTTCCTGATCAAAAACATAATGGCTTTTCCAAAATCCTTCGGCTTTGATCATTAACATATCTCTTATCTTTCTCAAGATGTAAACGTCTTTAATTTTTTTATCTAAAACCCCAATTATTTTTTCGATCAATTCTTTGTTAACTAGTTTGTCAACTATTCTAACACCACCTGCAATTCTAATTGTAGGAAAATTTTGAGGTCTGAGCTTATAAAAATTCCATTCAACAGCGCTTAGGGTCTCCCCGTCGTATTTATCTCTAACCTGACTCCATATTTGATACAACTTTCTTGAATATTCAGATGTTTCTTCGTCGGGGAGATTCGGCACGTCAGGAATCATTCCGCTAGTACTGAAAAAAATTGCTTCAAGATAATCTACATAATCACTCTCATCTTTAAATGAATAAATAAAATCAAAATCTACCGTTCGTGCTAGTTTTTTCATAACATCTTTATTTCTAGAATATCCCAAAGCCTCAAATATTGATTCATAAAAAAGCTGCTGCCAAAGTTTTTTATCATTAAAATCTTCAGATGAAAAATTTCTTTTATAAAAGTTTTCATCCGGCTCATAACTTACTACAGGTTCCTTTAATTGGAGTTCTTTCAGATACACAATTTCTTTAAGTCTGTCTAAATATTTCCGGCCTTTATCTCTAAATCTTATAACTCCAAGTTCCTTCAAATAATCTAATTTTAATTCTTTATCAACTAAATAGTTAGAATCAATACATGGCATGCTTGTGTATTTTTCTTCTGAACCATGATTTATAGATTTTTGAACTGCTCTTTTGAGACTTGATGGGAGGAACCTCAACAATGGAATAGATTGAACTTTACGACCGTCTTCTGTAAAAACAAAAGGGTATTTTCCATTATATCTGAAAAAAACATGGAGAATTACTTTATTATATTTCTTATTAAAATAATGGCCATGTAACCTCCAATCCGTATATTGCTTATCTAACTCAACATCACCTTTGTAAGTAATATTTCCAATTCTAATTCGGGCTTCTTTAAAATCTGGACCACTTAAATCTGCATTTCTACTGCCTGGCTCAATAATTTCTATCGGTTGACCGTTCTTGGTTTTTAATTCCTTAAAGAACTTTTGATTTTCCCATATATCATACAGGAACTTTTCATTAACACTTATTTTTTCAGCACTCATGGTTCAGTTGGTTTGCATCTAAAAAATGTTTGTATCCAGGTAAGCTTCTGCTGAAATGCATTTAACAATAAATAATCTTTAGATTTATTTAAACAAACCTGCTTGCAACAGGCAAGTTTACTAATTAGAATAAAGAGAACTAATTATTTCATTCATTCTCACAACTTCATCTTTTGCTTCTTTAGCAAAATTGATACCGCTACTTTTATATATAACACTTCTGCTCGTATTTATCAAGAAATTTTTTTTGTTATTTTTGAGAAAAGTTTTAACTACTGAGTTCAAGTCGCCACCCTGTGCCCCTATCCCAGGAAGTAGTACCGGCAAAGTATCAAAATTCATAATGTTCTTTAATAATTCATCTAATTTTGTAGCGCCAAAAACTATTCCGCAATTATTATTCCCATTCCATTGCTTTACTTTTGAAATAACTTCTTGAAACAAAAAATTTCCATTCTCCAATTTTAGTTTTTCAAAATCATTTGCCCCGGGATTTGATGTTAAGGCCAAAATAAAGTTTAGTTTGTCTTTGTATTCACGAAAAGGAGAAATAGAATCTTCGCCCATATAAGGATTTAGTGTTACAGCGTCACACTTAAAATACTCAAAGATTGAAGAAGCATATTTCTTAGAACTGTTTCCAATGTCACCTCTTTTTGCATCAGCAATTATAAGAATGTCATCCGGGATCATCTTAATAGTATCTGATATGATGTCTAGACCTTTTGAACCGAAACATTCGTAAAATGCAAAATTAAGTTTGTATGCTGCAACATAACTACTAGTTTCATTTACTATAGCAGAGTTGAAATCTAAAATAGCAGAATTTGATTTTTTTAGAAAGGAAGGAATTTTATTTTCGTCAGGATCTAACCCGACACATATATGCAGTTTGCTATTATTTTTTTTCTTTAGTTTGTCGGCAGCGTTCATTAGTCAAAATTTTTGAACATCATAGACTCTACAGGGAATTTAGTTTTCTTATTATACTTCGCATTACTTTTGGAATTATAGGGGACTTCTATATCTCCACTGATTTCAAAATATATAATTTGTCCTATTGGCATACCAGCATAAATTCTTACTGGTTGCTTTACGGAAATTTCCAACGTCCAAGTATTACAAAAACCAGCATCGCCTTTACCGGCTGTTGAGTGAATGTCTATTCCCAGTCTTCCTATGCTTGATTTACCTTCAAGAAAAGGAACAAAATTTTTCGTCTCAGTATATTCTTCCGTAACACCGAGATAGAGTTTAGAAGGCAATAAAATAAAGCCTGCGGGAGGAATTTCAAACTTGGTAATCTTATTATGCAACTTGGCATCCAGGATATCATTGTCGTACACTGCAAGCCATTTTCCAAGATGAACATCATAGCTGTTTGAACCCAAATACTTGCGATCAAATGGTTCCAAAACTATGTTACCTTTTTTTAATTCTTCAAGAATTTTTTTATCAGATAGTATCATCTGTATTTTTTATGTATGAGCTTTTCTAGTTCTAAAAATATTTGCGGCTATCCCCAGCATAATCATATTTACCAGCAATGAACTCCCACCGTAGCTAACAAAAGGTAATGGTATGCCGATAACAGGCATAATACCAATTGTCATTCCAACATTTATAATCAGATGTATCAAATATACAGAAATTATGCCTATCAAAGTCAAACTTAAGAATTCATCTTTAGTAAAAGAAGCAAGCTTCAATAGCCTCAACAAAATCACAAGAAATAATGCAAGGACAACTACAGCACCTATAAATCCAAATTCTTCTCCAATAACACAGTAAATAAAATCTGTCCATTGTTCGGGGATAAATTGTAATTGAGTCTGATTCCCGTGCATAAATCCTTTCCCCCAAAGTCCTCCGGATCCGATTGCAAGTTTAGCTTGCATTGCATTGTAGCCTGCACCCAGTGGATCAGCATTAGGATTAATAAAGGTCTGTATTCTTTTTTGTTGGTGCGGGCTGAGTATTTTAAATATATAATCAGCAAAGAATCCAACCCCTAAGTTAAAAGCAAGGATAGAACCGCTAAAAAAAATATCTTTTTTAAAGACGAACAGCAACACACCTACGATTATTAATGCACCGATAAAATAATCAAAACCAAATAAAGCAGATAAGGCAACAAATAAAGGAGAAAGGACAAGGAACAAACCAAACGCACTAATACCTTTCCAAAAAATCATAACAAGTATAAGTACGAAAAATACAAGCGAAGTTCCCATATCAGGTTCCAATAATATTAAAGCAACTGGGAACAAACCTATGGCAAGAGTAATAGCAATATCCATAAGTGAATCGAGCTTTGTATTAATTTTACTCAGAAAATAGGAAAGCATCAGGATGGTTCCGATTTTGGCAAACTCTGAAGGTTGAATTCCAAGTGAGTCTATTCCTAGCCAGCTTTTGGCACCGTAGATTCGTTTACCTATTACTAATACTGCAACCAAGAGTAAAATCGAAAGTAGGTAAGATGGTACCGCAGCCACTTTAAGGAATTTTGGTGGCAAAAAACAAATTGTGAAAAAAACAAGTAATGAAATTAAAGCAAAAACAATTTGTTTATCGAAGTTTCCTCTAGCAGCAGGATTATTGTAAGTAGAACTATATATTGCTGCTAACCCGATAAGGATTAAAGCCAGAGTTGAAAAGAGTACAGGAAAATCAATTTTGTCACTTATTTTGTACTCAATTCGCAACTGATGCACCCAATATTTTTGCTTTTAAATTTGGCAAACTGTTTTCTTCTCCTTGAGGTGTTTTGTTTTTGTCTAGATATGCCATTATCATCTTTTGAACAATCGGAGCAGCGTACGTTGCACCAAATCCAACATTTTCAACAATAACAGCTACGGCAATCTGTGGATTGTCGAACGGAGCAAAACCAATGAACCATGCGTCATCTTTTCCATGAGGATTTTGGGCTGTTCCGGTTTTGCCCGCTATTTGTATATTCTTTAGCCTAATGCCTGCTGCAGTTCCACTTCCATTAACGGCCAGAAACATACCTTGTTTTACAATATCAAAAATCTCTTTTCGAATATTTATATTTATTTTTTTGTACTTGAACGGAACAAACTTCCCGGTTTCCTTATCTATATAACCTTTTACAAGATGTGGAGTGTAGCCTTTTCCATCTTCAGCTATTAGAGAAGCGTACTGCGCCTCTTGTAATGGGGTAACACTAATTTCTCCTTGCCCTATTCCTAGACTACATAAAATGCTCCTTGGCCAATCTTTGCCATATAATTTGGTATAGTAACTATTGTCTGGTATAAAACCATTTTCTTCCCCATCAATATCTATCCCTGTCTTTCTTCCCAATCCAAACATTTCAGCATATCTATCAAGATTATTTAACCCAACTCTAAGAATCGTATTATAAAAAAACACATTGCATGATTTTTCAATTGCATGAACTACATTTAGAGTGCCATGTACTGCATCACATTTAAACACCCTACCATAAACAAAATAACCCGGACAAGTAAATGTAGTTTGAGGCGTTATTAATCCTTGGTCCAAAGCTGCAATAGCCACAAGAGGTTTGAAAGTAGAACCCGGTGGTAAAGTAGACATAATTGCTCTATCAAATAATGGCTTTTCCGGATCCGAATACAGCTTATTTAAATAGTCCTTTGAAGTAACGTATGAAAATTGGTTTAAATCGTATTGTGGAGAGCTAACCAGGGCGAGAATACCGCCAGTTTTTGGATCAATTGCAACTGCGGCTCCTCTTTTACCAACGAATTCATCTTCTGCAACTTTTTGTACATCTTTATCTATTGTTAAAACAAGATCATCGCCATTTTCTGCAGGAACATTATCTTTCCCATCCTGGAACTTGCCAATTTCCCGTTGCTTTGAATCAACTAAAACATAATCAGCTCCTTTTTCACCCCGTAAATATTTTTCATATGATTTCTCAAGTCCTGTATAACCTATGTAATCTCCTGGCTTATAAAGATTTTTATAAGTCTTCAACAATTGTGGAGAGATTTCTTTTGAATATCCAAAAATATGCGAACCCATAACTCCCGCTGGATAACCACGTTGAAAATCTACTATGTAATCAACACCCGGTAAAAATTCCGAATTCTCTTCCAGCCATGCAACAACCTTAAAGTCTATTCCTCTTTTAATTCTTATGGGTACATATTTTGAATAAAGTCTATTCTCATATAAGATATGATTGATATAGCCAGGTTTTACATTTAAAACATCTTCTAACGTTTTATTTAGCTTCTTGTTGTAATACGCAGGGGTGATTCTCAACGTATAGGCTGGAATATTATTTACCAGAATATCCCCATTTCTATCATAGAAAATCCCTCTCAAAGGAGTAACGTCTACCGTTTTTACAGAGTTGTCCTCTGCCTTCTCATTATAGGTTTTATATTCCAGAACCTGCATCTGGAACAATCTGAAAATAATAACGCAAATAGAACCTACAATAAAGAAATATAAAATTGATTTCCTTACATCGGAACCAAAATTATCCGAGCTCAACTTAATCTTCTCCTTGGATAAAATATGATCACTATTATACTAAGAATCGCTGTGTAAATTCCAGGCAATAATCCCTGTTGTATAAATAGACCTACCATGTTTGTATTCAATTCAATTGTAGTGAAGAATGAAAGAATAAAAGAATCTACAGTAGAACCTAACAATACTACCAAAGGGAAAACGTACGACTTGAGATAAATATCCTTTTTATTTTCATTAAAGAAGTAACCGATAATAAAACCAGTTACTGCTTTAGATAACATCGAGCTTCCTAATAGACCACCTGTTATAAGATCATAAAAAAGTCCATAAGTAAATCCTATTATCGTTCCTTCAAGCTGACCAAGTCTTAAAGTGTAAAAGACAAGAAGGATGATAAGCAGGTCAGGGACTACACCATTAATAGCAATTAACGGAACAATGGTAATCTGAATAATCAGCAAGGGGAAAAACAACAAAAATGCGGCTATATATTCTGATTTAATTTTCACGCTTGAAAAAGTTGAGTTCTAGATTATTTTTTTCATCACTTTTTACTATTCCTAACACAAACACGTTTTCCACGCGTATGAAGTCAACAAAAGGTTTCACGGTCACTTCGTTGAAAATCCCTGTGCTAGATTTATTTATACCTACAACATCACCAATAGGAAGCGGAACTGGGATAATTGTACTTAAGTCAGAAGTAATTATTCTATCCCCTACCTCCACATCATATGTTTTAGGTACATTAACAATGACAAGGTTTTTACCATTCCATTTTAAAATTCCGTCTATCCTGCTTCGTTCATCCTTTACTGTTAATTTAAGATCGAAATTTCTTAGAATTCGCACTATAGAAAAATCATTTGAAGTATTATAAACCAGTCCTATCAATCCTTCATCATTAATCACAGGCATACCGGGTTTTACACCGTTTTTAGAACCAACATTTAAAGTAATAGTTCCTTGTACATTAGAAAAGGATTTAGAAATTATTTCTGCTGCAATTAAAGGATAGTGAAGTGTATCTTTTAAGCCGAGTAAATGTTTTAGCTGAATATTTTGAATTCCATATTCTCTTAATTCATTAACGTGAAGCATGAGTTCGGCATTTACTCGTCTTAATCTCTCATTTTCATTTTTGATTTTTGTAATGTTAATTACGTCCGAAACGACAGAAGTGATGACAGCAAAGCTTGCAAAAGCAACCGATTTGACCTTTTTAACGCCAGGTTTTTGATTAATAGATAATGTGTAGAAACTAACTGAGACTAAGAGTATTAAGACTATATATTCCTTAAAATTTCTCCATAACGTAAGCAGAAATCTTGGCATTAATATCTTCTATTGCGAATTAAAACTTTTGAAAAGTGATTTAAATTCTCAATTATTTTTCCTGTACCTCTTACAACCGCAGTTAAAGGATCATCGGCAACATTGACGGGAAGATTTGTTTCCATTCTTATTCGTTCGTCCAAACCCTTTAGAAGAGCACCGCCGCCTGAAAGCATAACGCCTCTATCTAAAATGTCAGCAGATAATTCGGGAGGAGTTTTCTCAAGGGATTGGCGTACTGCATCTACAATCTGAACTATGGCCTCAGACAAAGCATCCCTAATTTCTACAGAACTAACTTCCGTTGTTTTTGGAACGCCAGCAACCAGGTCTCTACCTTTGACTTGAATGGTAATTTCGTCTTTTAAAGGGACAGCCGAACCAACTTCACATTTTATTGCTTCGGCAGTTCGTTCGCCAATTAATATATTATGATTCTTTTTGAAAAATTGCATAATAGCGTAGTTCATCTCGTCGCCCGCTATTCTTATTGATTCTTCGTTTACAATTCCCGATAAAGCTATAATAGCAATCTCAGTTGTACCGCCGCCAATATCAATAATCATATTACCGATCGGCGCTTCAACATCAATCCCAATTCCGATTGCCGCGGCCATCGGCTCAGCAACTAAATGAACTTCTTTAGCACCTGCATGTTCGGCGCTATCTCTCACGGCTCTTTTTTCAACTTCAGTTACTCCACTTGGTACTGCAATTACAACTCTTCTTGATGAAAAAGCGCCGCCTTTGACCTTCTTTATAAAAGCTCGAATCATTCCCTCAGCAATCTCAAAATCTGCAATTACACCATCTCTCATCGGGCGTGTAACACGTATTTCTTTATGTTCTCTTCCCTGCATTTCCTTTGCTTTATTACCGAGAGCTATAATTTTTTTTGTGTTCTTATCATAGGCAACAATAGATGGCTCATTGAGGACGATTCCCTTACCTTTGACCCAAATCAAAGTATTTGCAGTCCCTAAGTCTATAGCTATGTCTGCAGAAAAGAAATCAAAAATTCCCATTTTTCCTCTTAATGTTTAAAGTGCCTAATCCCGGTAAAGACCATTGAGATATTACTTTTGTCTGCGGCTTCAATAACATCCGGATCCCTAACAGAACCACCGGGCTGAATAACAGAAGTTGCCCCGCATTTCACGATTTCCAAAAGTCCATCTGGGAAAGGGAAAAACGCATCGGAAGCAGCAACAGATCCATTTAAATCCAGACCTTGCTCATTTGCTTTCATGAAAGCTAGTTTTGAAGAGTCAACTCTAGACATTTGTCCAGCACCAACACCTAGAGTGGCTTTATCTTTTACGAAAACAATGGCGTTTGATTTCGTGTGTTTTGCTACTGTCCATGCAAATTTCAGATCTTCCAGTTCCTTTTCAGAAGGTTTTTTCTTTGTAGCAATTTTTAAATTGTTTTCATCAAGTGTAATTGAATCGGAATCCTGTACTATAACTCCGCCGGGAATATTTCTAAATTGTGAATAAGAACCTAAAATCTTTTGTTTCTGCTTGAGAAGCCTCCTATTTTTCTTCTTCATCAAAATTTCCAATGCGGCATTGGTAAAACTCGGAGCTACCACTACTTCCAAAAAAATCTCATTGAGCTTTTCAGCTAGTTTTTCATCAACTTCTTCCATAAAAGAAACAATTCCTCCAAATGAAGAAACTGGATCACATCTTAGAGCTTTTGTATATGCATCAAAAGGATCTTTGCCGGTGGCTGCGCCGGCCGGATTATTATGCTTAACTATTACACATGAATTCTCTCCGAGGTCTTCAACTAAACCAACAGAAGCAACTAAATCTAAGATATTATTATATGATATTTCTTTTCCGTGCAAGACTTCAAAATAATCATAGAAATTCCCATAAACAGAAGCTTTCTGATGAGGATTCTCTCCATAACGTAATTCTTTTTTATCACCGAATCCTATTCGGAATGAGTCAGTTTCAACAGAAAACTTCTGTTCCAAGTAATTTGAAATATAATCATCATATCGTGCTGTATGAGAAAAAGCTTCGACTGCAAGCTTCTTTTTTAGTTCAATACTTACACCTTCACCGGAAAGTTCATTCACAAACATTTTGTATTGATCAGGATTTGTCAAAACCGAAACATAATTGTAATTCTTAGCTGAGGCACGAATCAAACTTGGTCCGCCTATATCAATATTTTCTATTACCTTTTCAAGCGAAGCATTTGGATCCTTGGTTGTCTTTTCAAAAGGATACAAATTCACACACACAACATCTACCGGAAACACCTTATTTGTTTCAGCTTCTTTTTGATCTTCAGGATTATCTCTTCTAAAGAGAATTCCGCCAAAAATTTTAGGATGCAGCGTTTTTACTCTACCATCAAAAATTTCAGGGAAGGCGGTGAACTTACTCACTTCTTCTAACTCAATGCCCGAATTTGACAACATTTTTGCAGTATTCCCTGTTGCTATAATTTTATAACTAAGACTGGTTAATGACTTGGCTAATTCAACGATTCCTGTTTTATCAGATACACTAAGAAGGGCTATTTTTTCCACTTATCTCACTAATTTTACTGTTAAATTACAAAGATATTATAAAAATCGAGGATTTGAAACTCTAATTTATTAAAAACAATTCATATGCCAAAGAAAATACATATTACCCTAGTCCTGGATCAGAACCCTTCCTTCCCTAATTGATATTTTCCCCTCCGCGAATTTTCGGATTACAAAGGGCAATAAAGCGTGCTCAACTTCCAATACTCTTTCAGCAATCTCATCAGGAGAATTCACATTGGAAATATCAACACATCTTTGTGCAATAATAAATCCTTTATCATACTCTTCATCAATAAAATGTACCGTTGCTCCGGAAACTTGGGCAGAAGACTTAAAAACACTTTCATGAACATGAATTCCATACATTCCTTTTCCTCCAAAGGATGGAAGTAAAGCAGGGTGAATATTTATAATTCTATTCTTATACTCACGCACTATTTCTCTTGGAATAAGTTTTAGAAAACCTGCAAGAACAATTAATTCTATTTTTAAACTTTTGAGCTGATTTGTTAGTTGTTCATACCCAATACAATTTTCTTTGCTTCCAAGACAAAAAGTTTTTATTGAATTTCTCTTAGCAATCTCGAAAGCCGGGCAGTCGAATTTATCACTGAAAACAGCTCTAATTTCTATCAAGTCCTTTAATTCATTGGAGTTGATAACAGCATTAAGGTTTGACCCCCTACCAGAAACAAATACAGCTATGTTCAATGTTAAGATAAATAAAAATGTTTTTTAGATTTTTTACTTTAAGCGATTTAATACTAGGGTCTCGAACTCAAAGAATTTTTGTTCTTGAACCTACTAGCATAAATTAGATTTTTCAGTTTACTTTGATAATCATAATTATCAAAATCACTTGCCTTGTCCAGGAATTCATCATATTCTTCCCTATTTCCAAGTGCACTATATGACTGTGCTATTGTATAGTCTGCATAAGGCTTAACCCATTTCTCTCTTTCAACATTTAAAGTATCAATTTTTTCCGCTGACTTTATAGCTTCATTATAGTGCTTCAGCTGGAAATTTGTTTTGGATAAATACAAAAGAGCTTCTGCTTTCAAATCGTTATCTTTAATTATGGGAATAATTTTAGAAAGTGAATCGTATGCAATTTTGAAATTACCGGCGCTATAATTATTCTGCAGCATTATTAGTCTTATTTGCATGCTGTCTAATCCATCTTCCAAAAATTGCTTTCCTTTCCTTTCTGCGTAAATGTCATCATCGAGATCAATATTACCTTGATTTGTCTGTCTAAAAAAATCCTTCGCCATTGAGGTATCTCCATCTATCTCGTAACAAATCCCTAGTCTATACGATGCAATACCTTTATAATCTTTTTTTGTAGTCAGCGACAAGAATCTTAGGTAATAGTCGGCAGCTTTTGAAAAGTCGTTTTTCTTAAACATTATTTCCCCCATTAAGAAATTCGAATAAGCTATTACTTGTTTAAAATTTTTAGTACTCACCGGCAGAATTTTTTTAAGAATAGACTGTGCGTTGTTGAGGTTTCTTTTTTTGATTTCAAGAGAAGCATAAGAATAATCAAATAGAAGGTTATTGGGATACTTTTTAGTCAGTTCTGCTAATAAGCCTTCCGACAAATTATAGTCAGCAAGAACTTCGGAATAAATTTGAGACAGGTAAAACTGTGCTTCCACAGAAGTAAGTTTTCCTTTCTTCGCAGCAACCCACAGATATTTTATCCCTTGAGATTCGTCCCCGTTTATCCCAGCAAGCCTTAACGCCCATTTGAAAGCTGACGGAACCTGCCCTACAGCAAAGTTATATATTCCAAGTCCAAGGTAAGCATCATAATACGTCGAGTCTTTTTCAAGTAAGGATGACAAAAACGACTCAGATTTTTTTGTTGCCCACGCTGCATCGAGATAATTCTCAGCTTCAGTAAAAACAATTGCCCTATATGTATATGCCAATCCAACTGCGAAAATCACATCCTTTCTTCTAGGGTTATTATCAAGAATATCCTCAGCCCTGTTTATAGATGTATCGGATAAATCAACAAATTTATCGTAATACTTTTTTTCTTTTCCACCTAAATAGTACCATAAATTAATCAATGATTCATAAAGATAACCGCGCGGATCTTTTGGATATTTTTTCACGATTAGTCCAAAAGTATTTTGTGCAGATTGCCAATCGAAGTTATAAATATTAGATAACCCAGAATTAACCAAAGAATTTATTTCGTCATTGCTTGTATTTCCGGTTGAAGCTAATGTGGTATTGACGTTGAAAAGAAGAATTAATAAAATTAAAAAATTACCGAGAACTGTTATACTCTTCAGCATCTTAATTTGATTTCTTCTTATCTTCGTTGTATTTAATTGCTGCCTCTATAAAACTTTTGAAAAGAGGATGAGCCTTTGTAGCACGAGATTTTAATTCAGGATGGAACTGGCAACCAAGAAACCAAGGATGATCTTGAAGTTCAATAATCTCAACTAATTCGTGATCTGGTGATAATCCGCTAAACACAAGGCCATGTTTTGATAATGTATCTCTAAATTTGTTATTAACTTCAAACCTATGACGATGTCTTTCGGAAATATAATCGGTACTGTAAGCGCGCATAGCCAATGAATCTTTTTGAAGCACGCAAGGGTATGCGCCAAGTCTCATAGTTGCCCCAAGATTCTTAATGTTCTTCTGATCCGGCATCCAGTCGATAACACTGTATTTCCCTTTTTTGAATTCCGAACTATGGGCCCTTGATATGCCACATACATTTCTCGCAAATTCAATTACAGCACACTGCAACCCTAAACAAATTCCAAAGAAAGGGATCTTGTTTTCGCGTGCATATCTTACGGCTTTTACTTTTCCTTCAATGCCGCGTTCACCAAAACCCCCTGGAACTAAAATTCCTGAGACATCTGCTAATAATTTTTCAAAATCATCATTCTCACAATCTTCGGCATTTACAGGCCGCATTACTACTTTAGCATCATTCTCTGCACCTGAATGAATGAATGACTCCATAATACTCTTATAAGCGTCAATATGTTCTATATATTTGCCACAAACAGCAATTTCAACTTTCTTAGAGGGACTTTTTATTTTATCAGTAAGATTTTCCCAATCTTCAAGCTTAATTTTTCTGTCCGGCAGGTGTAATCTATTAAGTACTAACTGGTCGAGTTTCTCTTTAAACAACACTAGGGGAACTTCATAAATAGAAGAACAATCATAAGCTGAAATAACTGACTTCGAATCTATGTTGCAAAAGAGGGCAATTTTATCTCTAATTTCTTTAGAAATTTTCTTTTCTGAGCGGCATATTAAAATATCCGGTTGTATTCCAAGTTCAAGAAGATTCTTTACACTGTGCTGCGTTGGTTTTGTTTTTAATTCTCCAGCTGATGAAATAAAAGGTATAAGAGTAACGTGGATATTCATAGTATTCTTTCTTCCGAATTCTAGCATCAACTGACGCATAGCTTCTATGAAGGGTAATGATTCAATGTCACCAACTGTGCCTCCAATCTCTGTCAAAATTATATCATACTCACCGAACTCACTAAGCTTTGTCATTCTACGTTTTATTTCATCAGTTATATGAGGAATGACCTGGACTGTTGCCCCGAGATAGTCACCCCTTCTTTCTTTAGTTATTACTTCATTGTAAACCTGACCTGTGGTTGTATTATTAGCTTTAGACATATTAACGTCAAGAAAACGCTCATAATGTCCTAAATCCAAATCAGTCTCTGCACCATCATCGGTAACATAAACCTCTCCGTGTTGAAATGGGCTCATAGTTCCAGGGTCAACATTTATATATGGGTCAAACTTTTGGATTGTAACTTTGAAACCGCGCTGTTTAAGAAGGAGTCCGAGTGACGAGGCACTTATCCCTTTCCCTAATGAAGAAACTACCCCGCCTGTGATAAAAATGTACTTTACTCTTTTCCTCGAAGGCATATAATATTTTTTTTGTTCCCAAATATAGAATAAGTAGGATGCACTGTCAATTTCACAATAAAATTATAGCGTCATAATTTGATGTGCGAAAGAAAATCGCAAAATTTTTTATTATAAAAATACTTTATTCTTAAAGGTTATTGACAGATAAACCAAAAACAAAAAAAATGCTAGACGTTGAGGCCTAGCAGTCTTTTATAGAAAGGTCAACATCATTTAATTTGCAACAATTTCTTTAACATAATCAGTTGTGACCGATTTCGGCCTTATAATCGGCAGCAGCATTGCACGATTTACAACTGCTTGTGCCGTTAAACCCAGACTTCGGGACGCAGCAAACATTACAGTGTAAAATGAAAACTCTTTCAAACCATAATGGTATAATAACGAACCTGATGCTGCATCAACATTTGGCCATGGGTTTTGTATTTTGTCAATTTTCTTCAACTCGTTGGGAACAACCTCAAAAAGTCTTGACACAGTCAGAAATACTGGATCATCTGGAAAATGTTTCTTCCCAAAATCCAAAAAAGCCTGAAACCTAGGATCGGTCACTCTAAGAACCGAGTGCCCATAACCTGGAATTACTTTTCCAGCATCCAGAGTTTCCCATACATATTCCTTTATTTGTTCCTTTGTAGGAGTACCATCAAATTTTTCCATCAATTTGAGAATCCACTTCAGACTTTCCTGATTCGCCAAACCGTGAAGGGGGCCTGCCAATCCATTGAATCCACCAGATAAAGAATAATATAAATCCGATAAAGCAGAATTTATAGTTTGAGTTGAAAAAGCACTCACATTTCCTCCTTCATGATCACAGTGGGCTACCATATAAAGTCTCATAAGATCATAAAATTCATCATTATCAAAACCGACTCCCAGCATGCGGACCAAGTCGCCAGTGAAATCAGATTTAGGATTAGGTTCTATCATATCTCCCTTATCAAATCTCAGTCTGTAAACAGCCGCCGCTATAGTAGGAATTTTAGCCACAATATTTAGTGCATCTTCCAGTGTAGCTGTCCAATAGTTTTCTTTTCTCATACCGGAATTATATTCTTCACTAAATACAGATTCCTTTTGCATCACAAGAATAGCAGTATTAAACATGGCCATTGGATGTGATTTCTCTGGCATACATCTTAACACATCCCAAACATAATCAGGAACTTTTTTTCTCCCTTGTAAATCAAGTTTGAAATCTTTCAGTTCTTCATCTTCCGGCAGTTCGCCTGTTAACAGTAAGAAATAAACTTCTTCCGGAGTTATATTTACAAGATCTTTCAACGGCGTTCCCCGTATTATAAGTCCTTTATCCTTAGGAACTCGAGAGGTATCGCAAATTAGTGACATTACACCACGCATCCCACCCCAAGCTTGACTAACAGTTACTGTCGATAATTCCTTATTACCTCCCTTAGCAAGTATCTCTTTCGCTTCATCTCTCCACTGGGGAATTTTTATTGATAATTTATTATGAACAGAAGACATAATCGTACCTATTTCCCTAATTTTTCTTTATATATGACGATTTAATAGAGAGTAAAATTAGTCTTTTTTTTAGTTGAATTCAATTATTCTTAATGTTAGGTGATATACATCTTAAAAGACTACAGGACATAGAATTAAAGTTTTTTTCAACGCTTTTAAGGTCACATTTTTCGGGATTATAAATTTTGATGTGATTAAACATTTTTCCAATTATAAGACTCTAAATTATTAAACCAATCAAAATCTTTTTTGAAGAATAACTATTTTTACGGAACTTCTTTCGAATTTGATACGTAACTTTATAACTATAACAATCCGGTACATTTTGAAGCATCTTGCAAGAAATACAGTCATAATTATGTTGCCTTTGATTTTTTTCACGGCATTTACCAAGGCTTTTGCTCAAGAAGATAGTACGAGAAGTTTGGCATTCAAAAAAAGGAGTACAATAAGACCATCTATTTTTTATTATCCCGACCAAGCTTACGAAATGTGGCAACTCTTTATTTTAACAAGGGAGGCAAATAACGGAGACCCATTTGCTCAACATGAACTGGGACTGAGATATTTATTGGGTGAAGGGCTTGCAAAAGATACCGTGAAGGCTGCTTATTGGATTAAGAAGGCAGCCGATAAAAATTTAACCGCGGCACAGTATAATTACGGAATTATGCTGCTTAATGGATGGGGTACCACATGGAATCCTTTTCAGGCTTTTTTATATATTCGGAAAGCGGCCGAAAGCTATATGCCCCAGGCTGAGTATATATTTGGTCTTCTACATACAGATAATCTAATTGTAAAGAGAAATTGGAGTACAACTTTTACATGGGTAAAACGTGCAGCCGAAGCGGGATATGAGCCTGCAAAAAAAACTCTGGAAGAACTAAGGAAAAAAATACCTCCCTCATTATTAGACACAAATAGAGTGGATACTACAGAAAATTTTGCTGCTTCAAGAGAAGATGGTTCTAAGGATAATAATTTGTCATCGTCACTTGGTTTGGTTTTTATAGATTTTAATATGGTATATGATACATCGAGTGTAATATCAGATAAAACTTTGCAAAACGATTTGCTACTTAGCGGCAAAGATATTTTAAAAGATACAACAACGGTAAATAACCAATTGACAGTTAAAATTGATTCTGCAAATATCCCGACGATAATAAAATCATCTAATTATGGAAGTCCTGAGGCATTAACTTTTATTGGCAGGATGTATGAGAAAGGTATCTATTTTAAAAAGAATTTAATTACTGCTGCAGAATATTATTTAAGAGCATTGCGCTTAGATTCGCCGAAGGCAGGATACTTTTTAGACGGCCTTGAAAAGAACGATAAATTTATAGAACTCTTAAAAAAGAGATTAGATGAAAAGAGTTCTCAAGCAGAATTTGTACTTTATGGATTATATTCTTACGGATATTCAAGCAAAATGTTTAAGGAAGATGAACTTAATTTGTTAAAAGAATCAGCAAATAAAAATTTTCTGCCTGCCATAGATGAATTAGGACTTTTATACAGCACAGGTAATAAGGTTAAAAAAGATATTCAAAAAGCAAAAATGCTCTGGGCCAAATCCGAGAAGATGGGAAATGAAGATGCTAAAATAAGAATGATACTTACTTCAATCTTTAACAACAATTCTCAGAATTTAAACCCGGACATAAATTATTTAATGAAGTGTGACAGCCTAGGATCGGTTTTAGCACAAACAGCTTTAGGCTATTGTTACGAGAATGGAACTGGCGTTGCCCAGAGTAACGCGACTGCGGCTCAATATTACAGAACTGCTGCAAGGAGAGGAAGTAATTTTGCTTATGAAGAACTAAAGAAAATGTATGATGCCATTCGTCCTTCAAATCCTGTTTTTAGAGTAAACTAGAATGTAACCGAATTGTTGGTAAGATAATTATCAAGCACTTAATTTTTTCACTTTTGGTTCCACCACGTTCTGCAGTATTATCAAACCTAAGATAAAGAAAATTCCAATTGACAACGCCGCAACCCTATCACTGAACAAATCTGAAATTATACCATAAAATAGCGGACCTACAACAGCCGAGGATTTTCCGAATAGTCCATCATAAAAACCAAAAAATTCAGCTTCCCTTTCCTTTGGAGTCAAAAGAGCCATTAAACTTCGGCTACATGATTGTGATGAACCAATCGACATACCCGCAGCCAAACCAACAATATAAAAATCAAAAATTGACCTGGTAAAGAAGGCACCTAAAACTACCATAATCCAAATAACTAATGTAATTGTTATGGTTTTTTTGGGTCCAATATGGTCTGATATAATCCCAAAAACGAAGGAACCTAAAATAGCAGTGCTTTGCACAATGACAAAGAAGTAAATAATCTGGGAGTCATCCATATGCAATGCACTGGCAGCAAAAATAGATGCGAAGGAAATGATCGTAATGATGGCATCATTGTAAAGGAAAAATGCTACTAAGAATTTTTTTAGTGAAGGATGTTCTTTTTTAATAAAAATTGCTTTGAAAGTTCCACCGCTCTTACGCGCACCATTTCTAATAAGATTTGTTTTCACAACAAATTCCCTCTGGGGCTCTCTTACAAAAACGAATAAAGGAATGGAAAAGAATAGAAAGAAAACTGCTGCAACTATAAATGATAACCTTATGTAAAAATAGTAATCGGGTGCTGTTTCTGCTGGCAGCAACACTTTTATTATTAAAAGAACCGCAAGAGCACCTAAATATCCCATTGCAAAACCGTAACCTGATACTCTTCCAAAATTTTTCTTTTCTGTTAAATCCGGAAGAAACGCATCATAAAAAACAAGTCCCGCTTCAAATCCAATATTGGCTAATACAAAAAGTACTATGCCCAGGAAGACATCGCCTTTTTGTACAAAAAACAAAAAAGTTGTGGCAATAACACATAATAACGTTAGACCAAGTAAGAATCTTTTTCTATTCCTCGAAATATCTGCAATTGCACCCATTCCAGGGCTTAAGAGAGCAGCAATTACCATGGATATACTGACGGATAATCCCCACAGCCATCTTAAACCGCCGGTAACATAATTAGAAAAGTATTTTGAAAAAATGACAGTGACAATTATAACGGAGAAAGAAGTATTAGCAAAGTCAAATAATGTCCAGCAAAAAATCCGAAATTTGTTCTTCATCAATTATCTTGCTTTAAATTCTTCGCTATATTTCCTTCTATTAGTCCCCTCCCCACTTTATGAAGTGTTCCAGTTTTTTTCAATTCCGAGAGTTCGGCATCCAAAATTCCATTTATAAATTTTCCACTACCTGCCGTGCTGTAAGTTTTGGCTATCTCAATAGTTTCATTTATAGATACTTTTGGCGGGATATCTTCGAAATACAATAACTCACAAATTCCCATCCTCAACAAGGTTTTATCAACCAAAGCAATTCTATCAAGCTCCCAGTTATTAACTTTACCTCTAATTCTTTCATCAAGATCAGGTATATGTTTAATAACTTCTCTCAATAATTTATCACCAAACTCCCGGTCTGCTTTATCTTTAACTTCGGAAAATAAATCATCTCGCAGGAGTTCTATGGACTTCTCATTCATCTCGTAAGCATAGAGTATCTGTAATACTTTTTCCCTAACAATACGTCTTTTAAAAACCATAATTACTAATATATAATTTTGTTTTTCAACTTGGAGTATTAACTTATAAATAATAATTAAACTGAAAACAACCAAAAAAAAGTCAATGCAACAATTTCTCTTAAGTTCACATCTATATCGTTAAACTGACTCACATTTGAAGGTACAACATTGACTTTTATATTAAAGAATTTGCAAATTTCCAGAACCCGGGGTAAATGAAAAGCATCCGAGACTACAAATATATTATATTGATTATTACTATCCATCAAGTTCGTTCTGATAAATGAAATTTGTTCGGATGTAGAAGATGTTTTTTCTTCAAGCATAAGGTCTCTCGGAAGAACGCCTCTATCGATTAAGTAATTGTAGCCAACTTGAGCTTCCGTCATTTCCCCAGGTGCGTTCCCGCCTGTTAACTGGATTTTGTTGACAACTCCTTCCTCATACAATTCAAATGCTTTGTTCAGTCTCCCTTTTAGACTAGGACTGGGCCTGTTTTTCGGCCAAACTGCAGCACCCAGAACTACGGCCACATTATTATTACTCTTCTGGCTAGCTGCAAACACATTTTCATGTATAGGGATAAGGAGTTCAAAGAGAAATACGCCGATCATTATCAAAAAGAATAAAACCACGGAATCAAGGATAGATTCAAGAAGTAAATGTTTTTTTCTTCTAGTAATTGTAAGCCAAACAAATGCAATAAAAACAAATTCTGAAAGCTGGAATAATAAATAAAAAAATCCTTCAATAATTTTCTCGGCTGGTTCATGGAATATATAATAATATGTAGGTTCAATTCGAACATTGGAGATTATTGCGGCAATTATTAGTAAAGCACTGGTTAAAATTGTGAAATTAAAAATTGCTTTACCTTTAACAGCAATACCCCTTTTAGCAAGTAAAATAAATAGTCCTAATACGAGTGCCGCAGTAAAGAGAAGGTTAATTATATTTCCTATATAAAACAGATTAAAGTTCTTGAGAAAAGAAAGATGCTGATTTCTATACTTAACGAAATAAAGAATCAGTAAATCTAAGAGTGTAACCAGAATGGATAAGCCAATTAAAATTACGTCTTTTTTGTCTTTATGCATTTATTAAGTCATTCATAAAGAACTAATATATTTGCTCTATTCAAAAGTAAATAATCTACTCTTCTTTATGAAAAATAAACAAATTCGGTGTGTGGTTCAATGCGGCTGATTTATATGAAAAAGGCGTCTCGAAAGACGCCTAAAGCAAACTATTCCAATTTAAAAACTATAGGGATGACAACCTGAACATTAACAGGTTTACCTCTTTGCTTACCGGGCTTAAATTTAGTTTCTTTAACAGCTTTTTCAGCGGCCTCATCACATCCGGCACCTAACCCTTTCATAATTTCAACTTTAGTTACATTTCCTTCTTTATCAACAAAGGCTTTAACAAATACCCTTCCTTCTATTCCAGCTCTTTTTGCTATTTCAGGATATACAATTTTATCTTGTATTGCTTGTATTCCACCAATAGGTTCCGGCATGTCTTCAACTGCAACAAAATATTGCGGTTCGGCATTTGCATTTTTCTCTTCTTTCGGAGGTGGAGGAGGAGCCACATTTGCATTAACGTCCAGTTCTGTAGATGCAATATTGACATCTTGTAGAGCATCTGCAGAAGGCGCCTCTATAGGAATAGGGGGTCTTGGAGGCGGAGGCGGTCTGTTCTCCTGCCTTGTTTGCTGAACATCCTGCATTTTTATTAATTCCTGAGGAGCCTGCAAAACCTCTTTTGTCGCTTTAATATGGGGAAAAAACTTGAAGGCCACAATTAGAAGCACAAGTGATATTATTATGCTTATTTCAAAGACTTTTCTATAATGCAGCATCAAATCCGCATGAGGCTTTTTTAATTTAGCCATCATCTACCTCCAAAAATGCTTTACTAATTTATAAAATTAAATATTAATACTTCGTTTGTCAAATCTTTTATTAATTTAACAAATTAATCAAGAGTTAGTTCCAAAAATAGAGTTTTTTTAAATTGGCCCACCTTTTTATACAGGAAAACACTTAAGTTCTTGCGGCTAAATTTAATCATAAAAATAGATACCTAAAAGGTAATGCAAAAGAATATGAAGTAACAAGATTAAGAAATTAGTCGGCAGAGATCTACTATTGAAAATATTTTGTTATCATATCACTGCCGAAAAATTGTGCCTAAGTGCTCGGAAGAAGTATATCGGAAGATTTATGCGTGACATATTGTCACGATTTCCATTTCTAAAGTCTAGGCTAAAATCAATTGATTTTAATCCAAAAAAGATTGTTTATTACAAAAACTAAAAGCCGTTTAAAGCGGCTTTGTATCGGGAACTAGATGAATTAAGTGTACATCTTGATTGGCAACTAACATTTTTGCCATATTGACACAAAAAAATCTTTTTACTCAAGAGCGGTAAAGTTATTGCTCAATTGAATATCAATTCAAAGTAATCTGGGGTTTCAGTGGCAGAAAAGATTATAGGCTCAGAGTTATCTTTCACTTGTATAGTTAAATTCGCCGGATAAGCTACAATTTTGAAATTCTGCATTATCTCATTTTTTGTTGAGAATACGTAAACCTTGGATTCTGAATTCTTTCTAACAAACCTAATCAGATAGTTTTTTCCCTTATCCAAGAATGTTTTAGCAATAATTTCTTCATTTTCTTTAGCAGAAGCCGCGGCGAAATGTACTACTTTTTTTTTAAAGAATTTTTCATCATTGACAGCATGAAGCAGAAACTTATTCTTTAATTTATAAGAGGGTATTTTTAATGAGATTTTCTTCTTTAACTCAAAAGGGAGCTCATCCTCAATATACTCTTTTATAGAATTATAAAACCTCAAGGTATCTGCGTAATTCTCGCCCTTTTCAATTTCTTGAATACTCTCTTTTCCCAGTAAATGTGCAAAAAAGACGTAATTAAATATATCTTGTTCAGTAATCATTTAAGTTCTATTTGTATAATAATGAGAAAAAACTGTTTGTCGGAAAATCAATATTAAATACTTTTCAGGCTAGAAGCGATGGTATTTTTCATCACTTTCATTAGGTATTCTAAAATATTTTGATACCTAAGGTGGTAGTCGTTCATTGAGAGATTTATCATATGTGCGTGCAAGTATTCGTATAATCCTCTATTTATGCCTCCATCTTTGAGGTCGGCTGCAATATCAACAAAGGTTTTCTTGATAGAAACAATTTCTTCGACACAGAGTTTTCCCTTTTGTTGATATGTTTCATCCAGTTTCTTAGAGACGTTAGTTAATCCGTTGGATATAATTTCGCTCATCTCAAACTGCATAAATGGATTGGTATAATTATTATTAGCATGCAGATTTGAGAGATTAAGTTCCTTAATACGATAAATAAGAATATTCAGGGGTATGGCGGCAGAAAACTCATTTGAGCTTTTTAAATAATTAAACAACTGCTGGAGTATATCTTTTCCAATAAAGAATCTCAAGGGAATCTTTTCGAAAGCAGTATTGTCTATTAATTTTCCTTCATAAATTCTTGATTCACTCTCAACTATATATATACAGCCTAAGTGATTGATTTTCTCAAAACCATTCTTCTTAATTAAATAATTGAGTGAATCCAGAATTTTGGAGAAGAACGGATCGGACTTCTTTAAAAGTGAAATTATATGCTGCTCAACCCTTTTACCAACAACTTTATTGAGGAAAAAAGCTGCATCCTCCTCAGTCTCAACTGGCGGCTGCCATGAATGAAATGAATTAGCCAAAAACTTAAATCTACCCTCTTCATCTTTCACAAACATACCTGCAATAGCATCAATAGCAACATCATCTACATCCAATCCGTTTGAAGAAAGAAGCTTATGAATTTTCTTTTGATTTAAGCATAAGTATGCCTTAGAAACCTTAAAGCATTTCTCAACCACCTCGTTTATATTGTTTTGATCGAGACGGTTTTCAGCTAAATCTTGTAATATTTTAAGAATTGAAAGCCCTCCTACTCATCGACGTACAATATATAAAAAATTTTGTTAAAGTGGGAGAGTTTTTCGGAATTGAATGAAATCTTAAGATTAAGTCCGTCTATTTCTTAACGAATTTCAATCCTTTTTTATTCTTGTGCATTTCTTCGTATGCCTTAGCTGTAACAAACCCTTCGCCGTCCCAATATCTGAGCTGTTCCTTCAAAGAATTCATGTATTGCGGAGTATTGGAATAAGGTGGTTTTAACACTCCGCGAGCCACCAGTGAATCCCTGTACATCTGGAAACCGTCATCACAGCCGATGTACTCAAGATTCAATTTATTATCAAATATATAATTCAAACTAGTATATATAGTTGGTTTACCGACGTTTTCAAGAACATCGAGTTTAAATTGCTTGTCTATTGAATTATAAGCCAAGGAACCTATAACAGGCTCATCATAACGATAATATAAATTACTATAATCTGATTTGGGAAGAAGGATAAAAGTGTTTAAGTCTGCTTCTTTAATACCCGCAAATTTGTAATTAGTTGGGGCTGGAGTTTGCCCTTCCAGCTTATCTAGATCTACAGAAAATAATACAGATCTTTGAAATCCATTGTGGATAGCAGTACCAACCAATTCCTGTTTATTATTTCCATTAAAATCGCCAATTAAGGCATTGTCTATAGTGCCTGCATTCCACAAAGTATTTATGCTGTCTATTCTTTTTCCAGTAACAACATCTAGACAAAAAATAGCGCTGGGATAGAGATTTAGATTCTGCGCCATTAGATAAACTACCTTCTGTCCCATTATTTTGGTAATCCCAATTACATGGAGGAGATAAATATTTTCATTATTAAAAGTTGGTGAAGTAACTGTATCGTGAAAATTATATTTCCATATCAGGTGTTTATGGTTATCAAAACATGCAACTCTCCCAAAATTACTATTTTGTTCCTGACCATTAAAATATTCATTTGTTACGATTGCTTCATTGGTACCATCATTATTAATATCGGTAAATCTAACTGTATATTTAAGATAAGCATTTCTTATGGCCACCTCATTATCTAAATTATCCATTAGTTTATAAGTCCATAATACTTTCCCATTTTTGTTCTCGATATAGGCAGTATCTTTCTTAAACTTTACTTGAGTCGGGTTATTATCAAAATCCAGCCAGCCTGTTGCCAGCACAACCAAAACCAAAGCAATTAATAATACTAAACTGATCCAGTTTTTCTTACTGAATTTTGCTGCTCTCACAATTGCCGGCCGCTTTTTTACATCTACAATTTTTCTTCTATCCAACAAATCATCCAGGTTTTCTACTCCAACTATAGACAAGTTCCTCTGTGGAAATGCTTCGTGCAATAAATCCAATTTCCACTGTGCGTATTCTTTGTCCCTTTCGGGAATTACGAATACTTCGATTGGTGAAAAGAAAATACATTCAACTTTTTGCTCGATTATTTTTTTCGAGACAGAAATAACATTCCCTTCGCTGTCCATACCTCCTGTAAATGCAACCTGAGAATTTACATTTAGGTTCATAGATGTATTGTAAAACTTAAATAAAGCCTCGATGAAACCAACAGTTAAAGCTGTGCCAAGTGAGTTGCCTTCGTATATACCCTCACGCTTGTCGAAGCTTATAATAACCTCGTGTGCTTTAGCCAATTTTTTGAAATATCTTTTTACTGTATTCCGCGCCGCCTCCCAGGAATTCTCTACCTGGTCTTTTATTCTTTGCTCTATTTCTTTCTCACTTGGAACAATTATAAAGCTATCTTTCGTTTGTGATTTACTTATTCTGATAGTTACCGATTCAAGGATACCAACGACAATATCCTCGTCTGATTCTTTTTCTTCTATTAGCGGGAAATGAACATTATTATCCCCCATTGTCTGATAGGTACTACCACCGAGTATTTCTTGTAACTCTAGAACATTGTTTTCAATGTTTTGTTTACATAAAGAAAAATCATCGCGATAATTTATTAAATATCCGAAGTCTGACAGAACTTCAATCATCTTAACTATATCTTTAGATATAACAGGATGGACATAAAAAGGAGTGTATTTTTTTAGATTCTTTATATAAACATCTATAAACTCAACAACATAAGCTTCAACTACGGAATTATCAAAGTGATTTATTAGAGTTAAAAAAAATTCATTTATAGCTAACAACTTTTTCGTGTTAGACAAACTCTTCATGATGAAATTGGAAAGAAGAGCTTTCTTTTTTTCAACGTCTAATATGTTCAATTTCTAGACTTTTATAAGTATTATAGTTTTAGTAAGAACAGGGGAAATGAACTCATTCCCCTTAATAAAATTGTACTACTTTCTACCGGCATGCATAAAACAAGTTTAAATTTTCTTTGGATTTTAAACAATTCGGAGATTAAAGGAAAGTTTTTAAAGCAAAATTCTTCTTAAGACTTAATGAGTATTTTTTTGTCTTTGACGGCATCTATGCAGCTGACTCTATATTTTTTACTTATAATAGATGTGATTAAGAACTCAGTTTTAAAATTCACTACACGTTAGAATTGATTACAATATTTTCCTTTATTATTATGCAAAAAGAATAGATTGCTTTAAAGAACGTTTAAGTTTATAAATTGGAGTGCAATATGGGTTTTGGAAAAATAAACAGCAGACTAATAGAGAATGAAAAGACAGTACTTTCATTTACTGACATAAGAGGAAATTATTCGATTTTATTTATTGCTGCGTTTATTTTCTTCTTCATTGTTTTCAAACCGAAGGATGCATTAGCTTATACGCAACCTTCGATAACAAAAAGTCATCGAACTTCTCACACAAAAAAATCAATGCAAGGAAATGATTACAATTGGCTCCAGTTCGATTTCAATCCGGAACATAGCGGGAATAATACCAAAGAAACAAAGATTACCACAGAAAATGTTGGGAAACTGAATCAACTTTTTAAGATATCATTGCCTTCTATTGCAGATGGAGCGCCAGTTTATCTAAGTAATGTTAAAACTAAATCGGGCGAGATTAATGAAATTTTCGTAACTACCAAAGATGGACACATTATCGCGCTAAATGCTGCAAACGGAAATAAACTTTGGAGCCATCAATACGGAACGGGTAAGTATAGAATAAATAATGGCGACAATCCAACTTATACAACCTCTTCCCCCGCTATAGATCCGAATCTAAAATATGTTTACAGCTATGGACTCGACGGCTACGTTCACAAATATCAGGTTGCCGATGGCAAAGAAATAAAAAACGGGGGCTGGCCGGAACTATGCACATTAAAACCGTTCGATGAAAAGGGCTCATCCGCACTAGCTATTGCAACTGCAAAAGATGGTAATACATATCTTTATGTGGCAAATGGTGGATACCTTGGAGACAGAGGAGATTATCAAGGTCACTTAACAACCATAAATTTAAAAAATGGGAAACAGCATGTCTTCAATGCTAATTGCAGCAATAGGACAGTTCATTTTGTAGAAAAGCCGGG
>JBJKPP010000026.1:0-1790 GCA_046706145.1 Ignavibacteriaceae bacterium
ACTAAAGACGATGGAAAATTTGTAGTGCCTACAAATTTGTTGAACTCTATACCAACAGACAGATTTGATAAACTAGCTATTTCATTCATTCGCAGGTTTAGAATCACCAGATCAAATAATGGTAACTCGACATTGGTTTTATCTCAAAGCGTTCATACAATAATAGTAGAGGATCTTTGACTAACAGGCTAACTTGGTTAATTTTTATGTTTTCAGTTGTAGAAATATTTTCCCAAAGCTCAATTGGTATGGGCGGATATTGGAGCCCATTTCACAAAGACGAATATCAATTCAATAGTTTTGAAGGCGATCCAACTGATTTATCTTTAATAAAAGATTGGGGCTTAACAATATCATACGGCGGTGAGTTTTCTAATTCTACAAATACATCTTTATATCTTATAAGTCTCTCAAAAACTTTAGGAAATAACTCCTTTTCTTTTCGATATACACCCGGGTTTCAAAAAGAATTTTCTTTTAATAATGATGTTTCAATTGTTGTTGATACTACAACGACACAATCTCTTAATTCTTATTTCACATACAAAGAACTCTTCGGATTTGGTTACTCTTACAGGTTCAGCAATAGTCTTAGTGCCGGACTAACATTGCGATATTTTAACCAGGAATTCAATCAGGAAAAATTAAGTACTGTTATAAAAGTTGATTCTATTTATCTGGAACGAACGAACGATGTAAAAGATTATAATTTTTGGAAATTAGATCTCGGGGTGAATTATTTTGTTTCCAATAAATTGTTTTTATCGATTTCATCTTTAAATCTGCTTAAACTTGGAGAGGGAAGCATAGACCCTTATTTACAGGATTTTGAACTGAGGACGCCAAAGGAATTTTCATTAGGTTTGTCATATTCTCCTTTTACCTCATTTAATTTTAATGCTGAGTACGAAAGTAACAGTTCCTTTTTGACTGGAGTAAATGGAATAACAAACATATCCGGCGACAATTTAGGATTTAGTGTATCTGTTTTTCATGATAAATATCAAAGTCCTTATTTAGCTGGAATAATGCCTTCGATTTCTTTTTCAAATGGGCAGATTGGAATTTCAGTATCATCAATAAAGTACTTTTCGAAAAGGGAGAATTCTGCTTCCTATACAGATTTTCAACAAAATGGAATCGACAATATAATTAACAACAGATTCAGCTTTGACAAAGTTTTACTTAATATTTCTTTAACTCTAAATACTCTTAATGAACAAAAAGCAAAAATTTTAGGAATAAATGTTGAGAATGAACTCTATCCAACAATGTCAGATGAATATTTAAACACTCCTTTTGCTACCGGGACAGTCTGCAATTTAACTGATAAACAAATAGTAATTAAACCGTTTTGTAGAATAGAAGGAATAAATAATGAAAAGGTGCAATCGCCTGAAGTAAGAATTGGACCAAATGATACTTCAGAAGTTAAATTTTATGTTTTTCTTCCGCAGAGTTATTCCGGCAAGAAAACAGAAATTTCCACTGTTGATTTTTACGTAGAGACAATAAACGGCAAGCCGGATGATGAACTTCAGAAACCGGTTCTGGTTAATGGTGTAAATTCGTGGGATGGCAAGGTTTTAAATTTAAAGTACTTCATTACTAAAGATTATGATTTTTCTATGAAGTATGCAAAGAATATTATTTCGATGCACAAAGATTTTCTAGATACAATTCCTTATGCGCTTTCTAATTTTTATAGAGCAAAATACATATTCAATAGTTTTATAAAGAATATGGTTTATGCTTCTGATCCTAGAGCTTCTGCAGATTATGTGCAATTC
>JBJKPP010000027.1:0-17827 GCA_046706145.1 Ignavibacteriaceae bacterium
GCATAAATGCCTTTTTGATTACTTTTGGTCTTGTTGCCGGATTTACAATCTCCTTTTTCTTTGGGCCTAACTTCTATACACATTTTAATGTTATTATCCCGCTCTTGGTCTCAGTAATAATATTATCTATTGGATATTTAGGACTAAGCCGTCCAATAATTTTTGTTCCCGAATATGAAAACAACAAGGGAAAGAAATATGAAAAATCCACATTAACAGAAAAACAAGTTGAAAAATACTCGGAGGACTTATTGAATGTTATGCAGCAGAAAAAACCATATCTAAAGAATGACCTGACTTTGCAGGACCTTGCGGATTTGCTTTCTATCCCGTCTTATCAGTTGTCTCAAGTAATTAACGGTAAAATGGAGCATAATTTTTTCGATTTTATCAATTGTTATAGGATTGAAGAAGCAAAAATACTCCTGCAAGACCCGAGGTCGGAACTTCTAACCATACTGGCAATAGCCGAAGAAGTCGGTTTTAACTCTAAATCCTCTTTCAATAATGCCTTCAAGAAATGTACTTTGATGACTCCAACCCAATATAAAAATTCATTACTATCCTCAAAGCCCAAATAAAAGAGTTTGCTCCAAATTTTTCATCAGGTAAAAAAACCGTCCATCTATAAAATCCGTTTGTATTTATAAGACAGTACAACTTCTGCGTTTTAACTTATAAGAAAAGACGACTTCCCGTAAACAAACTCATAAGTTTGCCCAATAATTTTTTGCAAAAATCTTTTGCTAAGGTGAAACGTGATGAAGAAAATCTTTTTTGTATTCATGATAGTAATTGCCGGAAGTTCTATACTTTTTCCACAAGAAGAAACTCTCCTCAGTGGTGAAATTACAAATGGGGGATTTGGAGGCCCGGTTATAAAATTTACACGTGTTAATAGCCAGTTTGGTGTTCTTGTAGGAGGACAAGGCGGTTGGATTATAAACCACAAATTTGTCCTGGGCGGCGGCGGTTATGGGCTTGTCAATAATGTTGATGCTAACATAACAATTAATGGACTGGAACAATTGATCAATTTCGGCTATGGTGGTGTAGAGCTACATTATATATGTAATTCAGATTCGTTACTTCATTTTACTGTATCGACACTTATCGGAGCAGGGGCTGTCAGTTACAGGCCAAGAGATGTTCTTGATTGGAACTGGGATACTTCTACTAACACTTTCTTCGTTTTCGAGCCTACTGTCAGAGCAATGATAAATGTTACAACATTTTTCAGGATCGGGGCTGGCCTTAGTTACAGATTAATTGGAGGAGCAAAGATGGATAATATACGAGACAGTGATCTATCAGGACCATCGATAGAACTAGTCCTAAAATTCGGGAAATTTTAAAAATGATATGGAATCTCTGAACGAAAAAATATGTTTAGTCACCGGGGCCAGTTCAGGAATAGGTAAGGCAACTGCAATGAGGCTAGCTGAGTTAGGAGCAACAGTCATTCTTGTAATTAGAAATCACACTCGTGGTGAACGAACCTTAAATGAAATTATAAAGGTTACCGGGAACAAAAATGTTTTTTTATTCATTACGGACTTATCATCTCAAACAGATATACAAAATTTGGCAAAAACTATTAAAGAAAATTTCGATAGGATAGATGTACTTATAAATAATGCCGGGGCTTATTTCAGCAAACGGCACGTTACCATTGACGGAATAGAAGCAACGTTTGCCGTTAATTATTTGTCGCGTTTTCTGTTAACTAACTTACTACTTGATTTAATACTAAACAGCAAACAAGGAAGAATAATTGACATATCAGGAGAATACCATAGAAAAGGAAAAATAAACTTCGAGGATTTAGAATTTACTAAGAAATATTCAGGATTAGAGGCAACAAAACAAGCAAAATTAGCTGAAATTCTATTTACCTATGAATTAGCGAGAAGATTATCAAATACAAACGTAACTGTGAATTCTGTACATCCCGGAGCAGCAGCAACTAACATCATTTATAACGACCCTGATGCACATCTAGCTAAAAAATTTGCTTACAGAATATTTTCAATCTTCTTAAAGAATCCTTTCAAAGCCGCAGAAAATATTATCTACCTGGTTTCTTCTCCTGAGCTTAACGATGGAACTGGAAAATATTTTATTGATAAGAATGAAGTGCTATCGGCAGCCTTAACTTACGATGAAAATTTAGCTCAGAAATTATGGGAGGTAAGTGAAAAAATGACAAAAATTAAAATTGACGAAAAGGAACATCAATCAAAACTCAATTACAAAACCGAATAAAAATGAAAATTAGATTTTTCCAAATAACAAAAAATATATTCTTGTATGGTTCACTCGCATTAAGTATATCATCCACGGGTTTTTCTCAAACCAAGGTATATACAATTGAAGAAGCAATTCAAATAGCCTTGAATAATAACAGCGATGTCCGGGTTGCAAGAATGGATATACAAAAATCCAGGGCGGCTGTACACGAAGCTTTTGGGTATGCGCTTCCGAGTGTGGATTTATCTGCAAATTTCACTCATTTTCTTTCTAAACCCAAAACCCCATTCCCGGATTTTGAGGCACTTTTAACTAATGCAACTTACAGCATCCTTTTTGACGAAAACGTTATTCCGAGGAATGATTCTAAGTACAAAAATGTAAATACTATCCTTCAATCTTTCGTACAGACTAATAGTTATGAAACAAATGTCCAGGTAACGCAAACACTTTTTAATTCTGCTGTATTCAGAGGCATCGGAGCATCACAAATTTATTTAGACTTGTCAAAAGAAGAACTGAAACGGAAAGCGTCGTCGCTTATACTTGACGTTCACAAAACTTTTTATGGAGTTCTTCTTACAAAACAACTTTTAGAAATAACTACTGCAAGCTATAATAATGCAGTTGAAAACTTAAAAAATGTTAAGGCGCTTTATGCGCAGGGTTTGGTTTCTGATTACGATGCTCTTCAAGCCGAAGTAAGAGTGGAAAACATAAGACCTACCGTTTTGCAAATTCAAAATCAGTTAAAAGATGCTAAAAATGGATTCAAAATTGTAATAGGTGTTGACCAAAAAGAAGATATTGATGTTCAAGGGGAATTAGATTACAGCAAAGAAAATCTGCCGGAAGAACAAGAATCAATCGAAACAGCAATATCGTCAAATTACAGCATAAGCTCACTGAAATTAAAGATGCAGGTTGATGATGCATTTATAGACCTGGACAGAGCAGAATACTGGCCAACACTCTATGCCTTTGGTAATTATTCTTACGCGGGTTCGGCAGATAATTGGAAATTCCAGAATTACTCTTCTACAGTTGTAGGTCTAACTTTTTCCATGAACTTATTTAACGGGGATAGGACCAGGAAGAAAGTCCAGCAATCAGAAATTTCGCTCATGCAAACACAGCAGCAGATATCCCAGTTGAAAGATGTTATTACATCACAAGTGAAATCAAAACTTAACGAATTAAAACTCGTGCAGAGCAATTTAGAAGCGCAGGAAAAAAATGTTACTCTTGCTGAAAAAGCTTACAACCTTGCCGTTGTGCGCTACAAAGAAGGAACAGGAAATCAACTTGAAGTGGAAAATGCTGACGTTGCACTTAAACAAGCTCGTATAAACAGGCTGCAATCTATTTATGATTATAAAGTGGCCAGGTCGAGCCTGGATGAATTATTAGGTAAGCTCAACAATAAATATCAAGGTTTGATAGTAACAGAATAACAGAAAATATTTTATTGGAGATTTAAACAATGAACGCTTTAAAAAAATTAAAAATAATCACTCCCCTTTTAATAGCTGCGGTTTCTGTTATATTATTTCAAAGCTGCGGCGAGCAAAAAGCCGATGCGAAAAGCATGGAGCAAATTCGTGCGGAAGAAGGCGTGCCAGTAAAAATCGAAATTTTACGATATAAACCATTTGAGAAGTATTATAGCTTTTTCGGGAAACTATCCGGAATAAAAGAAGCTACAAAAGGTGCTATGGTTCCCGGCAAGATTGATAAAATTCTTGCCAAAGTTGGAGATAATGTCAAGAAGGATCAAATAATAGTTGCTTTCGCACAGGATAATCCTACCCTTCAATACGAACAAGCAAAAAGTGCATTTGAAAATTCTGAGAAAACATATCTGCGAATGAAGGCTTTGCTAGCGGCTGGGGAGACCGCTCAAGCAAACTATGATGGAGCAGAAACAAAATATCTTGTGGATAAGAGAAACTACGAGTCCTTAAAACAAATGCTCTTTATCGAATCTCCATTTGATGGAAAAGTCGTAGATATAAAAGTGAATGAGGGAGACAACGTCAAAAGCGAAGCTCATCTGTTCACAGTTGCACAGCTAAGTAAAATGCGGACAAAAATATGGGCATCCGAAGAAGAAATTAGCTCAATTAAAAAAGGAATGGAAGCGGAGATAGACTATGGTGGAACCAAGCATACTGGAAAAGTCGTCGAAGTTTCTATGGCCGCTGATTCTTATAAACAAGCATTTTATGCTGAGGTTGAATTCAACAACCCCAAACTGGAATTAAAAAGTGGCGTTACTGTTGACGTTAAAATTTTGATTTACAATAATCCTGATGCTATAATAATTCCCAGGAATCTCGTGATGAGCGATGAAAAAGGCACTTATGTTTTTGTAGAAAAAAATCGAACTGCCGAAAAAAGATATGTAGCAAATGGAAGAGACAGCGGTGTTGATTATGAAATCAGGAGCGGACTAAAAGTCAACGACAGATTAATTGTAGAAGGCACCACATTATTGAATGATGGTACAAAAGTAAAGATTATTCAATAGGGGAACCGAACATGTTTCTGGCAAAAATTTCCATCGACAGACCTGTTATGACCACTATGGGGATAAGTGTATTTCTCATTTTTGGTTTACTGGCATACTTCACAATGAATTTAAACCTGGAACCAGATGTTGAAATACCTTATGTGACTATTTCAACTGTATATCCGGGCGCCGGGCCTAAAGAAATAGAAGTATTAATTAGTAAAAAAATTGAAGACGCTGTATCCACCATCAGCCAAATTGAAAGAGTTGAATCATACTCACTCGACGGATTATCTATAATTATTATCGAGTTTAAATTAAAAAAGAATGTCGATGTGGCTAACCGTGAGGTAAAAGATAAAGTGGATGAGATAATTAATGATTTGCCCGAAGATGCGGAAAAGCCGATAATCCAGAAAGTCGATTTAAAATCATTTCCTGTGGTTGACGTAGTTTTATCAGGTAATTTAAATCCAAGAGAACTTTATGAGATAGCTGACAAAAATTTAAAAGATAGATTTTCCCAGATAGAAGGTGTTGCAAAAGTTGATATTACCGGTGGACAGGAAAGAGAAATACAGGTTATTCTAGACAATAAAATAGCATACGAGAATAACATTTCCCTGCCCCAGTTAATTCAAATTCTTAAAGCACACAATATGGATATTCCCGGTGGTTATTTTAAAATAAGAAATCAAGAATACACAGTAAGATTAAAAGGCGAATACGCAAATGTTGAAACGATGAAAAATCTGCCTGTGCCTACACCATTCGGCTCCAAGAAACTTCAACAATTTGCAAATGTGATAGATGCTGGAAAAGATATTAGGCAGCGCGCGGTTTATTTCAACAATATCACTAAGAAAAAGGACGTAAATGTTATAAGAATGGGAATTGTAAAAAGTGCTGAAGGAAATGTTGTAAAGGTTGCCGACGCCATAAGAGCTTCCCTCCCGGTTATACAAGCCTCCCTTCCACGAGGTACACATCTAGAGATAGTTAATGACGAATCGAATTTCGTTAAGAGCAGCGTTAATGATACAATGAGTAATGTCTATTTGGGAGTTCTTTTTACAGCTTTGGTTCTACTTTTATTCTTACACGACTTAAGGTCAACGATAATTGTTGCGCTTTCGATGCCGACTTCAATCATCTCAACATTTTTCTTACTCAAGGCATTCGGTCTCACTTTAAATATGATGACGTTAATGGGGCTTTCTGTTTCCGTGGGAGTGCTTGTTGCAAATTCTATTGTTGTAATAGAAAATATTTTTAGATATAAAGGTCTTGGCAAAAATAACAAGGAAGCGGCTTACAGAGGCACATCAGAAGTTACCGTCGCTGTATTGGCTGCCACACTAACAAACCTTGTTGTGTTTCTCCCAATTGCTAATATGAGCTCACTTGTTGGACAATGGTTAAAAGAACTTGCTCTGGCGGCAGTATTTGCAACTATTTTTTCGCTGATTATGTCCTTTACTTTAACACCCATGTTGGCTTCGCTAATACTACCCGAAGTAAAGAAAAAGAAAAATAGAATTGCACTCTGGCTGGAATCGATGGAAGAAAAATCAAACCAAATCTATAAGAAGACACTCAGTATAATTTTGAAGAACAAGAAAAGAAGTCTGGGTACTGTTTTGGTAGCTTTCCTTACATTCCTTTTAGTTGTTTTTATATTTGGTCCAAAGCTGGGGTTTGAGTTTATGTCACCTATGGACGATGGTAAAATTAGAATTGAAGTTGAACTCCCGGAGGGACACAACCTTGATGCGAGTGCAAAGGTAATGAATGAAATAGAAAAAAGAATTCAATCGCATAAAGAAGTTGAACATATGCTAACTGACTTGGGCAAAGTGAGTGATCTCGATATTGGAACTAACATGGCCGCAATGAACGTTCAATTAGTTGACATTAAAAAGAGAAAAATAGGAGTTCAGGATATGGTATCTGTTTTTGTAAATGAACTTGCAGATATCCCAAACGCAAAGATAAAAGTTGATCTTGGCTCCAACGTTGGGGGCCCTGGAGCGCAAGTTCAGTTTTATCTTTTAGGACAAGACCTCGACAAGCTTGAGGAATTGAAAAATAAAATAATGCAAAAAATTAGTGACGTGCCTGGACTAATAAATCTTGACCAGAGCTCAAGGGCTGGCAAACCGGAAATAACAGTATTTCCTGAACGGGAAAAATTAGATGAGGCAGGTTTAACCATAACTGACCTAGCTCTTACTTTACGTTCATCAATAGAAGGAATTGCTTCTTCCAAATATAGAGAGCTGGAAAATGAATATGACATTACTGTAACGCTTAACGATAATTCTGTTCAATCGCCTGAAGACATTGGAAATATTGCGGTTATTTCTCCGGTTGCAGGAGCATTACGCATGTCTCAGCTAGCCGATATAAGATTTACACGCGGCTATACAAAAATCCTGCATAGAGATAAGTTTACGACTATAACTTTTACCGGCTCACCTGCAAAGGGAGTTCCACTCGGAAATGTAACTACAGAAATTGGCAACAGACTCGCAACAATAGATCTTCCTCCTGGATACAGTATCAAATGGGGCGGTAACGTTCAGATGATGAATGACATGATTGCAGATATGATTTTTGCATTTTTTCTTGCGGTCCTTTTAACTTATATGCTACTTGCCGCCATCCTCGAAAGTTTTTGGCAGCCCTTTATGATCATGTTGACTATAATCCTCGCAATGATAGGCGTAATTCTTTCTCTTTACATTACAAATATTGCATTCAGTATCACATCTATGATGGCAATAATAATGTTGATCGGAATCGTGGTCAATAATGCAATTTTAATTTTGGACTATACCAATCAACTTAGAAGAGAGCAAGGATACTTACCAAAAGACGCGTTGCTGGAAGCATGTCCAGTAAAATTGAAGCCCCAGATTATGGCTACAATTGCTATTATTCTTGGGATGCTTCCACTAGCACTTGGAATAGGAGATGCGGGAAAAGAAATGAGAATTCCTTTGGGTGTTGTAGCTATAGGAGGACTTGCAGTTTCAACTGTGTTAACTCTTTATGTTATACCTGCTTTCTACTATATAACGGCAAAAGTCAAAACAAAAAAGAAAAACTAAAGAATCATCTATCTAAAATTATTTTAACTTAGGTATACCCGATATTTCGGAAGGTTGAGTTTTATACATATCAAAAACAATGATCTCATTTTCACCTTTTTTTAGTAAAGGCGCAGGTAAGAATAATCTTTGCTGAGGCCCAATATCCCAATATCTTCCAAGATTATATCCGTTAACCCAAACAACTCCCATTGTCCATTTGCTCATATCCAGATAAGTATCTCCAACTTTATTCAACTCAAATTTACCTTTGAAAAATACTCCGGGTTCTAATACTTTATCCTGGTTTTCAAATTTTAAAGATGACATAAAAGAAGAATCCATTGGAAGCCTATAAATATCCCAATTCATAAGTGAAATACGATTAAGCGTTACTCTTTTGGTTATTCCTTTTCTATCAATCATATGTTGACCGTAATTAATTCTGCCCATAGCTTCAACCAATATTTCTAATTCTTGCGCAGGTTTTTCAGTTTTAGGAATATTGATTGAACTCTGACCCTTAGCTCTATCCAGGCTACCAACATATTTACCATCAACATAAACGTTAGCAAAATCATGTAATTCTGTTATTACTAATTCACCAGAATGTGGCCCGATAAGTTTTGTTCGATAAAGAATCAATCCATGATATTGATGCATGTATTCCATCGGTTCCGGAAGAACTGTTTTAATAGGTTTAGAAAGATTATTAAAAATGGAAGCTGTTTTAGTCAATGTAATTGCTGGAATAGTAATTTCAGGCAGTGGATTGGGTAAGTCTGTTAACTTTACCCTATCAGGTAAATATTGGGATAATAATTTTCTTATCGCAAAATATTTTGGTGTAGGCTGCCCCATTTCATTCAAAGGAGCGTCATAATCATAGCTTGTAATAGTCGGTTCATACTTATCATCATTCATGTTAGCTCCTGCATCCCATCCAAAATTTGTCCCACCATTGAAAACATAAATATTGAATGATTTCTTGTTGTCCATAAACCACTTTAAATCTTTAATAACAGTTGTGATACTAACAGTTCCCCATTTTTCACCCCAATGAGTTAACCATCCCGGATAATATTCGCTGCAAAAAACAGGTACATCAGGCTCAAACTTTTGAGCAACTTCAAATGCACCCGCGTTTGTAGCAGGATCCAAGCCTATCACAGTTCCTTTAACTGTTCCGGCTTCAAGTGCAAAAGTTGCCGCACCATCTGCAGTGTAAAAAGGGACATTAATACCATTTTTAATCCATAAACTTTTTAGTGTATCAAGATATTCTTTATCATTACCATAGCTCCCATATTCATTTTCAATCTGTAACATTATTATTGGACCGTTTTTTGTGTTTTGTAGGTTTCTTACTTGTTCAGCAACTTTTTTAATATATTCTGTGACGGCTGACATATAGTGTTTATCCATGCAACGTATTCTTATATCCGGAATGTTAAGAAGCCAAGGAGGAAGACCACCGAAATCCCACTCACCACAGACATAGGGACCAGGCCGTAATAATACAAACAATCCATTTTTCTTTGCTAGAAGTAAGAACTTTCTGAGATCGTTGTTTCCCGAAAAATTCCATTTGCCGGGTTTTGGTTCTATTGCATTCCAAAAAATATACGTCGAGACCGTATTCAGCCCCATTGCTTTAGCTTTTTGAAGCCGGTCATTCCAATACTGCCAGGGTATTCTCTGAAAAGGCATTTCCCCCGAAATAATCTGAAATGGTTTTCCATTAAGTAAAAACTGCGTTCCTTTGACTGTAAAACTCTGTGCTGAAATTAATTCCGTAAAAAGAATTACGCATAGAATTAATTTGTAAGTTTTTTTCATGATTGTTTCCTAAAGAAAAAATTACACCTTCATCTTTTCAAATGCAAATGTTCCAACTATAATGACTAATACTGAAAATATTATAATTACTGCAAAATCGAGAGCCAGATGGAATTGAGATGAACCCAGAATAACTTTTCTTAATGCATCTACTGAATAAGTTAATGGGTCCAGAATAGTTAGTGAGGACAACCAAACAGGTAATTTATTAATAGGAAACAAAGCGCCTGATAGGAAGAAAATAGGGAAAAGCAGAAAACTTGTTATTAGTTGAAAGCCTTCTGGGCTTTCCATTCTTGAGCCTATGATCAAACCAATGCTTACCATAGATGTTGTAGTAATAAAAAGAATTAATAGAGACACAATAAAAGAAAATGGCGTTATATGTAATCCTGGAATCACGCCTATTTGGGCAAGTATAATTCCTAAAATCAAGAGTATTATGGATTGAATTAATGAATCAGTAGCTCCGCCGATTATTTTCCCTATAAAAATTGCAGTTCTCGAAATAGGAGCCACCAAAACTTCTTTTAGAAAGTCTATTTTCCTATCCCATACTATGTAAACTCCAAAAAAGATAGAGGAAAAAAGTACAGCTTGAATGAGTATTCCCGGGAAAATAAATGTTTGATAATTAGTGCCGGAAATGGATATGCTAGCTCCTAAACCACCACCAAAAATCAAAAGCCAGAGAATAGGATTTACTATGGAAGCTACAACTCTCGACTTTTCTCTAAGGAAAACTTTAAATTCTCTGTACCAAATGGCCAAAATTCCGTTTAATTCACTCATTTCTTCAGTCTGTAATTCATTACTTTTTGTCCCCAGCTTCCCTCGGGTGTTCCTTCTCTAATTTCCCTCCCTGTGAAATGCAGAAAAACATCATTAAGAGTAGGAGAATGAATTTCAACAGACGTAACACTCCCAATAGTTTGTAATATTAGTGGTAAATGTTCGCTCGCATTCGTAACAGTTAAGGTAATAGAATTATCTTTTGCTTCAACACTTTTAACAAACTCAAGTTTCTTAATATCTTCAATATTTGGATTACTGATTTTCATAACAACAACATCGCCACCAATTATTTTTTTCAGGTTGGCCGGAGAATCAAGTGCCACAATTCTACCTTTATCGATAATTGCTAATCTGTTGCACAATCTATCAACCTCTTCCATATAATGTGTTGTAATAATTAGGCTAACCTTCTCCTCCCTTGAAAGCGTTTCAATATATTGCCATATATTCTCTCTCGATTGTGGGTCTAAACCAAGTGTAGGTTCATCTAAGAACAGAACCTTTGGATGATGCATCAAACCTCTTGCGATTTCAAGTCTCCTTCTCATACCACCCGAATATCTTTTAACCAAATCATCTTTTCTGGTCTTCAGATCAACTAATTCCAGTACTTCTTTTATTCTCTTTTCCCTTAATTCCACATGCATCCCATAAAGCATTCCATGAAGTTTAAGATTCTCATAACCCGTCAGAATATCATCAGAACTCGGATCCTGGAAAACTATGCCTATAGATTTTCTCACATGAGATGGTTCTCTTACAATATCATAACCATTAACTGTTGCTGAACCGGAAGTCGGTTTTATTATAGTAGTAAGGGCTAAAAGAGTAGTTGTTTTTCCCGCTCCATTTGGTCCTAATAATCCAAATAACTCGCCTTCTTCAATGTTCAGATTGAGATTATCTACTGCAACTAAATTGTCATATTTTTTGGTTAGGTTTTTTGTTGCAATAACAGTGGACATAATAAACCCAATTATTGAATTATTATTGCTCAAATATAACGTAAAATAATTGTATTTTATTTTTTAAGATGGGATTGGCATCAATTAATGTAAGTTTATAATGAGTGAAAAATAGGACTGAGATTTAATAGATTATATTGAAATAATAAAAATCATAAAAAAGTTGCTTAACCGCCTTAGGATCTAAAAACAACAAAAATATAATCCAGTAAATCACTCTCACTCAGAACTTTACTTCTAAGTAGTTAAGCAACTAAGTTTTGAATTTAATAAGATTTATTATTCTTTTTTCATTTTCTTATTCGAATAAGGATATATCTGACCTCTAATTTCACCTGCCGTGTGTGCCTTAGTGTGAACCATTACAAAAGTATTACCCTCTTCCATCCAAGTTCTCAATGTATCCAAGTTTATTTCTTTGTTAGTAATGTTTCCCTGCGCAATTACGCCCCCGGATACATTTACAGGTTTACTTTTAAAAAGCCAAACAGCAATAGGTCCGTTTTTCCCTTTAGGAGCATGATGAATATGTATCATAAATACCGAATCTATATGTGCAACATAAACAAGATAATGAAGACTTTTACCATCTTTACCAAAAGTAAATTTAGCGTGGCCACTTGCTTTCGTCATTACCGGAGGAACCATATTTTTGCCGGAAAGTTGAGCGTAGTAAACAGAATGTTGTTCGTTATTAGAAGTCATTTTATGCATATTTTGTGCATAAACTTCCGAGATATTTGTTAAACTCAACAAAACGCAGCCCGTTAGGATAAAAATGAAAAATAAAGATATTCGTTTCATAAAAGCACCTCTTTCTTCTTAGTTCTAATTTCAAAAAGATAAGAATTTATACCGGGATAATATGTGACATGGAGTATAATTCAATCATGTCAAATAAGAAAAAGCTCTAATTTATTTTATTCACTTTTTAGGTCCATGCAAAGGTTTTGAACCTTTTCTACTGAATTTGAATCAAATGTTCAAATTATTAATCACCGTCGGAAAAAAACATGATGATAATACTATATATTGTTTTGGGAATATTTCTGCTGTTGACCTTAATGCAATTTCTAACAGTGTTTCTAGCAAAAATACCAAAGGAAAACATTTAACAGGTTTAAACAAACGTTTGAAGATTCTTGAAGGGAAAAAATCAAAAGGATTAGTTTATTTTTTTAGTCCTTCTTGCCATGCATGTAAATCTCAGACTCCCATCATTAAATCAATACAATCTAAAAATAGAAATGTTTTTGATGTTGACATTTCAAGAGATCTGGATACCGCAAGAAAATTTGGAGTAAAGGCAACCCCAACTACTGTTGCAGTAGAAGGTGGTGTAATTACACAGGTGTTTTTAGGCATAAAAAATCGAGAAATTCTAGAAAAATATCTGTAATAAAAAGCTGCCTTTTGCTTAGTTTTTCACTGACATTTTATAAAGCACTAAATTTTTTAATGTGATCTTCTGAAAGTGATTCAAACCAACGCTTTCCGCAAGACTTTTAATGAAATCCTCACTTAATCTATGTTCAAGTGGCGGCCCGTAATCTTCAGCTTTGTACATCCACTCCAAAATAAAGATTTGTGAAAGTGTAACTCGCTTTACTTCTTCCAGAGTCTTTTTGTAGTCATTCACTTCGTGAAAAACCACACCTAAAAATACTGCATCAAATGTTTTATCATCAAAAGGTAATTTTTCAGCTGGAGAAATTCTAAAATCACCTGTTGGGACAAATCTTTTGGCAGCCTCAATCATTTCCGTTTTGATATCAACACCGGAAACTTCAACACCTCTATTATTAAAAGCTTGAGCAAATAACCCGCTTCCTGTCCCAATATCTAAAATGGATTTTAAGTTATTACCATTTAAACATAAATCAACAACCCGTTCTACTTCCAGTTTTTCTACTCTTTCGGGAGAACGCAGCTTATCTGTGCCGCGATTATATATTCTTTCATTTGTCATATAAGATTCTCATTAAAAAATTTATATAGTCTTAGATATATGATGCAAATTAACAAAAAAGGATTTTTACCATTCTAAGATCTAGCCCGTAAATATGATTTCTATCAACCTTGCTTAAACATATTTTACTATTGTAGAAAAATTGAATATCGTTAATTTATAACAGATCAAATTAGTTTTCTAAAAGAGTTGTGACTTTATTCTTTAATTCACCTGAATTAAACGGCTTAAAAAGCACACCCATGGGGGAAATTGATTTTGCATCTTTTATGAAATCTTCATTACCAAAACCCGCTATGAAAAGCACCGGAACATTCTTCTCTTCTTTTATTGACTTCACAGCGTCGATGCCACTAATATCATCAGCTAACATAATATCCGTAATTATTAGATCGGGATCAACCGACTTGGATTTTGCTACCAATTTCTCACCCGTTCTCACTATAGAGACCTCGTCAAATCCTAAATTTCTCAATAGTACTTTTACATCTAATGCAATAATCATTTCATCTTCAGCAATAACTATCTTCTTTTTTTTGTCCTTTTGCATTTCTCTTCACCTATTAAATAGTAAACAATATTCATTTATACAAATTCATTCGCATTTCTATTATACTTATAAACTTTTATATTGATTAGTAAGAGGTTTCACACCTATGAGTGATATCACAAATTTATAAGTCCCGAGAATTTAATTGGAACGTTAAAATGTGTTACTTGAAAAAATAATTGTTTATAATAAACTTAATGATAGATATTTGTGAAAGCTGAAGTATTATATACTTAACATATTAGTTGGAAAGTGTGATCCCCAATAATTTATGAGGTGTTCTTACGAAGGATAAATTAAAAGGACTTGATAAGAAATTATTGCTATTGCTGATTTTCAGTATAGCTATGGGAATTCTAGAAGCAATAGTCGTAGTATATATAAGGAGAATATTTTATTCCACTAGATTTAAATTTCCTCTGAAGCTAATTCCAGGTTCTTTTCTTAAAACTGAAATACTTCGTGAATTTTGTACAATTATTATGCTTATTTCGATAGCGTTTATTGCCAATAAAAATAAATTGCAAAGATTTGCCTACTTCCTTTTTTGTTTTGCTATTTGGGATATTTCTTACTATTTCGGTCTAAAAATAATTCTGGGTTGGCCTTCATCATTCTTCACCTGGGATGTTCTCTTCTTAATTCCTTTTCCCTGGATAGCACCCGTTCTTGCCCCCCTAATTTCTTCTTTTTCAATGATAATCCTGTCCTTAACAATTTTATTTATATTAAGTCATGACAAGAATTTTAGATTGAAAGTCAGAGAGTGGTTGTTAATTTACGCAGGAGCAATAATTATTTTTGTTTCATTTATGTGGAGCTATTCGAACATTCTAATATTAAACAATTTTTTTAAATCCCCCCCCAAAAAACTTAGCGACATCACTTTAAATTTTACTCCTACCCATTATCATTGGGACTTGTTTATATTAGGCATATTATTAATAGGTTGTTCAATTTTCTTAATGCTAAGGAGATATTTTTGATTTGGAGGGAAGAATATAAAAACCGGATGAAGGAAGAAATCAAACTACTTACTTATTATATGATGTTACAAATAAATCTCTTTAAATTAAACAGCTTTGCAAGAATCACCGATAATAAGTTTTGGCTTCATTTTTATCTCTATACGATTTCCCTCTGAGCACCCATCCTTAATTAAATTTATCAATTCAGAAATAGATTTTATCCCCAATGTTTTTATTGGTTGGATGACACAAGTGATTTTAGGTTTAAATATTTCGTAACCAGCTATCTGATCGAAACATACAAGTGATACATCATCCGGAATTGACAAGTCAACACGTTGTATAGCTCTTATAGATCCGTTCATCATTTTGCTGTTAAATGTAAATATTGCTGTGGGGCGTTCCTTTAGTTTAAACAAATTTATCGTTGAAATGTAAGCTTTCATCTCATTGAATTTACAATCTTGTACATATTTTTCGTCAATCTTAATATTATTATCTTTCATTGCATCGGCAAAACCATTGTATCTCATAACATCCGGAAATAAAACCCCAGAACCTTTTAAGACGGCAATTCGTTTATGACCAAGCTTGATTAGATATTCTGTAGCATTATATGCCCCGGCATAATGATCAGTAGAAACATAATTCGTTTTTTGTTCTCTTAATACTCTATCAACTAGAATAAACGGCATGTTGCCCTTCAATAAATAATCAACCGATTTCACAACACATGGCATAATAATAAGACCGTCAACCCTTTGCGATTGAAGCAGTTTTATATATTTCATTTCCTTCGCAGGATTCTCATCAGTATTACACAAAAGAAGATTAAAACCATGTTTGCTTGCGTAATCCTCTATAATGCGGAATAAATTATTGAAAAATGTATTTTTAACATCAGGCATTATCACACCAATAGTATTGGTTTGCTTTTTTACAAGAGAACGGGCAATTTGACTGGGTTGATAATTCAAATCTTCCATAGCTCGAAAGATTCTCTCGGATGTACTCTTGCTAACTATTTTCGGATTATTAAGTAATCTTGAAACAGTTATTACTGATACATTTGCCTTCTTCGCAACATCAAATATTGTAGCCATAACGCTGTTATCTAAAATTTAATTTCAATTTAATAAAATCCACTCTATTATAGATTAAAATCAAGACTCAATTGGCTTTTTATTAAAATGCGCTAATATTGCACCAGCAAGCATCAAGATAAAACCCCACCAAAGATTTGCGTGCATTCCTACTGTTCTTACAGCATGATGAACAGGCATAAATAAATAATATATTCCTGCACACACAACCAAAAAACCAATTATGAGTAAAATCCAGCCAACAAAATACCATATTGGTTTCATTTGTTCTTTATCATTATTCATTTTATACATTCCTAATTTTTACCAGAATAATATATTTAATACAACAAAGATGACTAAGGTAACAGACGCCCAAAATACCGGTTTCTTATATAAAGAAATATTTTCCATAACTGTTTTCGGCGTTAGACTTCTAACTAATCCAACCAATTCTTCTTGAGGGCGTTTCTTCGTAAAGGCACTTATTATAATTGCTACAACAGAACTTATCAGCCAAGCCCAAAGAGCACGCCAAAAATTAGCGGCCATCATTCCTTCACCTCCGCTTGGTGAGACAGCTCCAGCAGTTATCCAACCCAGTTGAAGAGCCATAAATAATGAAAACGATACTAGCATACCTACTAGCATTCCCCAAAAAGCACCATCGGGAGAAATCCACTTTACAAACATGCCAAGTAGTATTATTGCTACAGCCGGTGCAAGAATCCATGAAGCAATAGCCTGCAAATAATCAATTATTGTGGGCATACTTTTTGCCCAATAAGCTCCCCCAATACTTAAAAGAATCCCAACAATAGTAGCAATCCTTCCAACCCAAATTAGATGTTGTGACGATGCTTTCTTATTAATAACAGATTGATAAATATCATAAGTCCAAACGGTATTGAATGCGCTCATATTGCCCGCTTGTCCAGCCATAAACATTGCCACTAATGCTGTAACCCCAATACCAACCAAACCGGGTGGAAAGTATCTCATCATAAGTAACGGCATAACAGAATCATATTTTATTTTGCCGCCGTCACGTAATAAAGCGAATCCGCTGTTTGGATCTTTCAGAAGGGCCAACCCAACCATGCCGGCTCCAACAACTACAAGCCCCAGCAATATTTTAAAATAAGAACCAATTATTGGTGCCATTCTCGCGGAGCGAACGTCCTTTGCAGAAAAAGCACGCTGAATAATTAGGAAATCCGTCGTCCAATATCCAAATGAAATTGCGAAGCCAAGTCCAAACACTAACGCAGGCCAACTAACCATCATTGGGTTACTTGCAGCGCTTGCAGAAGTGGACCATATCGATGTGTACATATGAGGCAAATCAGAAAATGCTTTTGCCGGCCCACCAAGATCAACAATTCCTAAAATTGGTAAAAGTAAGATGGCAGCCCAAATTAAGAAGAACTGAATTACTTCGGTAAAAATGGCCGACATTAATCCACTTAGTGTTACATAAAGTGCAACAAGAGCTGCCGATAGCCAGATACACATATCCCAGTTCCAACCAAGAAATGTTCGCAGTACCAACGCCAACGCATACAACGCAATACCCGAAACTAGAACCATCATTATAGAAAAAGTTACAGCATTAAGAACACGTGTTTTTTCATCATAACGTTCCTTAAGATAACCTGGAATCGATTTAATCTTGCCACTGTAATAGAAGGGCATCATAACAACCCCTAAAAACAACATTGCAGGTATTGCTCCAATTAAATAGAAATGCATTGCATACAATCCATACTCAACTCCCTGACCGGCATAGCCAACGACTTCAAGAG
>JBJKPP010000028.1:0-27530 GCA_046706145.1 Ignavibacteriaceae bacterium
AAAAACAAATGTTTCATTTCGTTTATGTATTTATTACGTGTAAGAACTAACAGGTCACCTTACGTACAGTCTTAATCTTAATCATGCTCTTAATCGGGAAAAAATTGAGCAAGATTAAGAGAAAGAACAAGATTAAGAACTTTTTTGCGTAACATGAACTAACAGCTAATTGTACGGGTATATATGAGAATAACCATTAACGAAAAAAATATAGAGAAAACTCAAACAAAAATCATCAGTACAATTACTGATGAATTTCCGTAGTGATAAATAAGCTTCCACCATAGTAGAAATCCTGCTATAGCAACATATTCTTGTCTTTCAATTCCTTCATTTTATATATATATTTGCGGATTGTAATTTCAAGAAAAATCCCAAAAAACTAACAATATGACGAATTTAGACTCATTAAATCCTTCCCAAAAGGAAGCTGTTGAATACGATAAAGGTCCCTCTATGGTGGTTGCCGGAGCAGGTTCCGGAAAAACCAAGGTTTTAACTTACAAAGTTGCATATTTGATTGATCACGGTTATAAACCGGAGACGATTTTAGCTCTAACGTTTACGAATAAAGCTGCAAATGAAATGAAAGAAAGAATAAAGGGCTTGGTCGGGAATAAAGCTGAAAAAATCTGGATGGGGACATTTCATTCAACATTTGCCAAAATTTTAAGAATTGAAGCAAAAAATATTAATTACAGAAATAATTTTTCTATATACGACACTGAAGATTCCAAATCTTTGGTATCTAATATCATTAATAACTTCAATATTGATATTGAATCCATCACTCCAAACTACGTGCGGAATAGGATAAGTTATTTGAAGAATCAAATGATATTACCTGCTGAGTACAGAAAAGAGTATGCAAAGAATTTAACTCAACAAAAGATCGCTGATATTTATGAGGAGTATCAAAAAAGGCTGATAGAAAATAATTCTATGGATTTTGATGACCTTCTATTGAAGCCGTTGGAGATGTTTAATAAGGATAATAAAATCTTACTGAAGTACAAAAAGAAATTCAGTTTCATCCTCGTTGATGAATTCCAGGATACTAATAAAGCACAATACGAGCTTATAAAGATTCTGTTACCTAAGGGAAAGAAAGTTTGTGTGGTTGGCGATGATGCACAAAGTATCTATAGCTGGCGCGGCGCAAACATTGGCAACATGCTTGATTTCGAAAAGGATTTTCCACGTCACAAAATTTTTAGGCTTGAGCAAAATTACCGCTCAACCAAAAACATTCTTGCTGCAGCCGATTCCATAATAAAAAATAATAAAGAGCAAATTGCTAAAACTCTCTGGACAGAAAATAATGATGGAGAATTAGTTACGGTTATTAAATGCGCTGACGAAAAAGATGAAGCTCTGCAGATTGCAAAAAGTATAAAGAAAGAGATTTCAAAGAATAAATTATCCTTGAATGATTTTGCGATTTTATATAGGACCAATGCGCAGTCTCGAGCCATGGAAGACATTTTTAGAAAAGAGAAAATACCTTACAAAATAATTGGAGGTTTGGAATTTTATAAAAGAAAAGAAGTAAAAGATTTAATTGCTTATTTGAGAGTGATAGCAAATCAAAACGATGAAGAAAGTTTGTTGCGTATAATGAATTTTCCTCAAAGAGGGATTGGAAATACTACCATAAAAAGAATGATTGGATTTGCTAGAAAGCTTGATATCTCATTGTTTGAAACTATGGCTAGAGTTTTTGAAGTTATTGACATTAAAGAAAGAATTCAGAAAAATGTTAAAACTTTCAAAATTTTATTAGACAAATGTATCTCTTTAAAAGACAAACTTTCTGCTGGTGAGCTTACTAGAGCATTAGTAGATGAACTTGGAATTCTAAGAATGTTTAAGGAAGAAGATACGCCCGAGTCCAAATCAAGATACGAAAATATTGATGGACTTCTTTCTGAAATAAGTGAATTCTCTGCAAATAATAAAGACGCAAAACTTGAGCAGTTTTTGGAAGAAGTCTCTTTAACTGCTGGAATAGACAACTACGAAGAAAATAAAAACGTTGTTACTCTGATGACAGTTCATAGTGCAAAAGGCCTGGAATTTCCTATAGTTTTTGTAACCGGTCTGGAAGAAGAAGTTTTTCCAATTGCTCAAAGGTTTGATGAAGTAGCAACGTTGGAAGAAGAAAGAAGGTTATTTTATGTTGCTTTAACAAGAGCAAAAAGTAAAGTATATTTGACTCATGCACGTTCGCGTTATAGATTTGGTGAAGTGGCTTATCAAAGCAGATCAAGATTTGTTGATGAATTGGAACAAGACTTAGTTAAAGAAGTGAATGGTGGTATTGGAAGAAAATCCAATAGGAAAACAAAAAAGGAAATATATTACGAATATTTTGAGAACGTAGATTACGAAGATTTTTCAGGAAATAATAATGCTCTAAGACCCGGAAGTCGAGTGATGCATGATAAATTCGGATTAGGTAAAGTAACTCAAGTTACGGGTATAGGCGATATGCAAAAGGCAACGGTTGTCTTTGAAGGTAATAATGTGAAGCAGCTAATGTTGAAGTTTGCAAAGTTAAAAGTTCTTTAGCACTATATTATTCTATAAGGAGAAAAAATGAATAAGATTCATGATAAATTAGCTATTCTTGTAGCAGGTGGTCCTGCTCCGGGTATTAACAGTGTTATAAGTGCAGCAACTATTCGTGCAGCAATTGAAGGGATTGAAGTTTTAGGTTTGAGAGATGGATTTCAATGGATAATGGAAGAGGATATAAAACACGTAAAAGAACTTACTATTGGTAACGTAAGCCGTATTCATTTTAGAGGTGGTTCTTATATTGGCATTTCAAGGAGCAATCCTACTAAGGATAAAAAGCATCTTGAAAATACTGTTAATTCTTTACTTAGATTAAATGTTGACAAATTAATTACAATAGGTGGAGACGACACTGCATTTAGTGCGATGAATGTAAATGCTGCAGCGGGTGACAAGATTAAGGTTGTTCATGTTCCTAAAACTATTGATAATGATCTTGACCTTCCTCATGGAATTCCAACTTTTGGATTTCAAACTGCTCGTCACGTTGGTGTAGAAATTGTCAAAAACATAATGGTTGATGCTCAGACGACCTCACGCTGGTATTTCATCATATCTATGGGAAGAAAAGCCGGCCATCTTGCACTTGGAATTGGGAAAGCAGCCGGAGCAACTATAACGTTAATACCTGAAGAATTCCCTGGTCCGAAAATAAAATTGAGTCAGATAGTTGATATTCTTGTTGGCGCAATCATAAAAAGATTGAGTTATGGCAGATCAGATGGAGTTGCTATTATTGCTGAAGGTTTAGTAGAACATCTCGATACTAGTGAAATCGAAAGTTTAGTGAATGTTGAAAGAGATGCCCATGACAATATAAGATTGGCAGAAGTTAATTTCGGAGAAATATTAAAGTATAAAGTTCAAGAAAAACTAGACCAATATGGACTTAAGATAACAATGGTTGCCAAGAATATTGGCTATGAATTGAGATGTGCTGACCCGATTCCTTTCGATATGGAATATACCAGAGATTTAGGTTTTGCGGCTGCTCAGTTTGTAATTAATGGTGGAAGCGGAGCTATGGTCTCTATCCAGAATGGAAGATTTGTTCCAATATACTTTAAAGATATTCTTGATCCGAAGACAGGAAAAACGAAAGTAAGAATGGTTGACCCGTCATCAGAATCTTACTACATAGCTAGAAGATATATGTTGAGACTTAATCAGACTGATTTCGATGATTCTCATGAACTGGCAAAATATGCTGCAACTTGCGGAATTTCTTTGGAAGAATTCAAAAAGCAGTTTAGCTATCTTGTTGAAAACGATCTGTTGTATAAATATTTGAAAGACGGCAAGATTAAGTTGGAAGCTCCTGAATCAAATACTGCTTTTGAACCTAAAAGTAATGGCGATAATGATAAAGGAATAGATAACGAAGTAATAATGAAAAAGAATTAGTTCCCATTAAGTTTGTAAAACACCCGGATTAAACTTTTTAATATCAGGATTATGGTTACTAGCTTGTAAAGCTATGGATATGGCTTCGCGAGTAAATGCTGGATCTATTATTTCATCAATCCATAATCTGGCTGCAGCGTAAAGCGTGTTACTTTTTTCTTCATATGTACGATTAATCTCGTCAAGAAGTTTTTGCTTATCTTTCTCGGAAAAATTTTCATCATTTTTCTTTGATTGTTTTACTTTTATATCGAGTAATACGCTGCTTGCCTGTCCGCCGCCCATTACAGCAATCTTTGCATTTGGATAAGCAAATATAAATCTTGGGTCGTAAGCTTTGCCACACATTGCATAGTTTCCGGCACCAAAGCTGTTGCCAACAATAATCGTAATTTTAGGAACGACGGAGTTCGCGACAGCATTTACCATTTTTGCTCCGTCTTTTATTATACCGTTGTGTTCGGCTCTGCTGCCAACCATAAATCCGGTAACATCCTGCAAAAAGACAAGGGGAATTTTTTTCTGATTACAGTTCATAATAAATCTTGTTGCTTTATCCGCACTGTCGGAATAAATTACTCCGCCAACCTGCATTTCGCCTTTAGCGTTCTTAGTGACGCTTCTTTGATTTGCTACTATTCCAACCGCCCATCCGTCTATTCTAGCGTAGGCAGTTATGATTGTTTTTCCATAACCGGCTTTATATTCGTCAATTTCTGAGTTATCAACTATCCTGGCTAATAAATCATAAGTATCATAAGGTTTAATGGGATCTTCGGGTAAAATTCCATGAATCTCTGTTTGAGGAAATTTAGGTGGTTTTGATTCTATGCGATTAAATCCGGCAGTAGGGAAGTCACCAAATTTATCAACAATGTTTCTGATTTGTTCCAAGCATTCCTCATCGTTTTTCATAATATAATCAGTAACGCCTGAAACGTTTGATTGAACAAAAGCACCGCCAAGATCTTCGTTGTTGATAGCTTCGCCTATTGCGGCTTTTACGAGATGAGAGCCAGCTAAAAATACAGAGCCTTCACCTTCTACAATTAGTGCCTCGTCACTCATTATTGGTAAATATGCACCGCCTGCAACACACGGACCCATTATAGCAGCAATTTGTGGAATTCCAATCGAGGACATAATTGCATTATTTCTAAAAATTCTTCCAAAGTGCTCTTTATCCGGGAAAATTTCATCTTGAAGCGGAAGAAATACTCCAGCACTATCAACCAAATAAATTATAGGAAGATGATTTTCCATTGCGATTTCCTGTGCACGGAGATTTTTCTTAGCCGTCATTGGAAACCACGCCCCGGCTTTAACTGTTGAATCATTTGCAACTATGACACAATCTCTACCTTTGACTTTGCCAATCGCACAGATTACACCTGCACTTGGGGCACCGCCGTATTCTTCATACATGCCGTAAGCAGAAAAAGTACCAATTTCAAAAAACCCTTTTGGCTCATCAACAAGTTTTTCTATTCTTTCTCTAGCTGTGAGCTTTCCCTTGGATTTCTGCTTTTCTATAGCCTTCTTTCCGCCACCAAGTTTGATTTTTTCTTTATCTGCTTCCGATTTTCTAAGGAGATTCTTATAGTAATCTTCTCTTTTCAGAAAAGTTTCATTTCTTTCTAACTCTTTACCAATGTTTTTCATAATGTGATTAATCTTTCAATAATTCTCTGGCGATTACAATTCTTTGAATTTCCGAAGTACCTTCACCGATTGTACAGAGTTTTACATCTCTGTAATATTTCTCTACAGGATAATCTTTGATAAATCCGTATCCACCAAATATTTGAACAGCTTCGCTGGAAGTTTTTTCAGCGATTTCGCTTGCAAAAAGTTTTGCCATAGCAGCTTCTTTTGTTACGGGTTTTCCAATGTCCTTTAGGAAAGCCGCTTTATAAGTTAATAATTTTGCCGCTTCTATATTTGATGCTAATTCCGCTATCTTAAACTGGATTGCCTGAAATTCACTTAAAGTTGTATTAAACTGTTTTCTTTCTTTTGAATATTTAATTGCATGTCCGAGACATCCTTCCGCAAGTCCAATGCTCAAAGCAGCAATGGAAATTCTGCCGCCTTCCAGTATTTTCATTGCTTGAATAAAACCTTCACCTTCATTTCCAATAATATTTTCAATTGGTACTTTACAATTTTCAAGAATTAGTTGAGATGTATCACTTGCTCTCATGCCTAATTTATTTTCTTTTTTCCCCCCAATAAATCCCCCCATCCCTTTTTCTAAAATAAAGGCAGAAATTCCTTTATTCTTTTGAGTTTTATCGGTAATTGCCATAACCACTGCAATTTCCCCAACAGTTCCATGAGTAGTAAAGGTTTTGCCTCCATTCAATATGTACTGATTATCTTTTTTCACTGCTGTAGATTTTAAACCTGCCGCGTCGCTGCCGGAATGAGATTCGGTTAAACCCCAGGCACCTATTTTTTTACCGGAAGCTAAAAAAGGTAGATATTTTTCTTTTTGAGACTTATTTCCGAACATATTGATATGATTAGTACATAGTCCATTATGCGCAGCAACAGAAAGAGCAACAGAAGGGTCAACTTTTGCCAATTCTTCGATTATGATAACAAGTTCTGTTGAACCTAAACCAGCTCCACCATATTCTTCCGGAACTAAAACTCCGAGAAAACCAAGTTCGCCGAGTTGTTTCATTATTTCCATAGGGAATTCTTCTGACTCATCGTATTTCATAATTACAGGGAGAATATTATTCTGAGCAAAATCCCTAACAGTATCTCTAATAATTTTTTGGTTTTCCGATAGATTGGTTGTAAAACTCATATCAGCCTGTTCCATTTTTACTCCTTTAACTTTTGGTTAAATCAACGTTCAAGATTTATTATCTTTTGGATAATTATCTCACTTATGATTTTTATAATTTGTAATAATTTCTTCGGCGATTTGATAAGGAGAAATATTTCCTAAAATTACATTCTTTAAGGAAGAATTCAAAAAACTTTCATTTCCACTGTGCCAAATCTCATCATTCAATTTTTCTTGCACAATGTTTCTGATTCTTATTTTCATCTGTTCTTCTCTTCTGGGGAGAAGTTTGTTTTTCTCTTTTAAGAATTTTTTATGCTTTTCAATTTCTTTGTTGAGTTCATTAACCCCCTTATTTTCGGAAGCTATTGTTCTGAGGATGGGTGGAAGCCAGGTATTCTCATCATGATATTTAAGTGAAATCATAGTTTTTAATGCTGTTTCTGCCTGATCTGCACCGGGGCGGTCGCTTTTGTTAAGTGCAAAAACATCCGCTATCTCCATCAAGCCCGCCTTCATTGCTTGCACTGAGTCACCCGATTCTGGAACCAAAACAACGATTGTTGTATCAGCAGCTTGGGCAATATCTAATTCCGATTGCCCAACTCCGACAGTTTCTAAAATAACTATGTCATAACCTGCTGCATCGAGAACGTCAGCTGCATCTATAGCTTTTTTACAAAGTCCGCCCAGGCTTCCTCTGGAAGCCATACTTCTAATGAAAACATTTTCGTACTGGCCAATCTCATTCATTCTAATTCTGTCACCTAAAAGTGCACCGCCTGAAAATGGACTTGTAGGGTCAACGGCAATTATACCAACTTTTTTGTTTTCTTTAATATAAATTTTCGTCAGATGATTTGTAATTGTGCTTTTGCCCGCGCCAGGAGGTCCGGTAATTCCTATTCGATAGGCGCTGCCAACTTTTGATGCCACTTCCTGTAGCAAATTATCGGCATTAGAATCTCCATTTTCTACAGTTGATATTGCACGGGAGATAGCTTTTCGATTATTTTTAGATAACTTATCGATGATTTCTTCAAGCATAATATTTGTTCTAAACGAATATATCTGAAATTTTGCTCTAAACTTAAACTCATCCTATAATCCTTCTCTTGGCAGGAGAAGGATTTGTTGTCAATAAAACTTCATATTTGTTTTATCATCATTTTATCTCTGTTTTTTACCGATTAATTGCAAAGAAGATTAATGTTTGTTATTACTACCAATAAGTCTTTCCCTTACCAAGGGAAAGCTTGGACAGGGTAAATTTATCTATCCATAATAAATTAAGAGTTCTTCTTAAATCCATCTGATTAAGAATCTGATTCATTCTATGTTTTTCTCAAAAAACTCAACAGTACTTTTTAACCCATCTTGAATTTTGGTAGAGGGTCTCCAATTAAGTTCCTTAAATATTTTATTTGAGGTAATAACACTTCTTAACTGTTCTCCTGCTGCTGCAGGCCCATGTTTTTCTTCTACTTTTTTGCCGGTAATTTCTTTAAGCATATTAAATAGTTGAACAACCGTGGTTTCTTTTCCTGTTCCTACATTATAAATATCGCTTTTTGATAAGTTATATGTTAAAAGATTTGCTTTAACAACGTCACCTACAAAAACGTAATCTCTTGTTTGCTCGCCAGTTCCATTGATAACAGGCTGTTGATCTTTAAGCAACTTAGAAGTGAAGATTGCTACAACGCCAGCCTCTCCGGTAGGACTTTGTCTTGGTCCGTAAATATTTGCGTATCTTAAAATAGTATAGTTGAGATTATACTGCACTTTATAGAAATATAAATAAAGTTCTACTGAGCGTTTAGAAATTCCGTATGGGGATAGAGGATGCGTAGGATGCTTTTCATCGGCAGGGAAGTATTCCTGCTCGCCATAAACTGCGCCACCTGTTGACGCAAACATAAATCTTTTAACTCCATTTTTTACAGAGTTCTGCAAAAGATTTAGCGTCCCGATAATATTTGTATTTGCATCAAATGCAGGGTCTTTTACGGAATGACGAACATCCATCTGTGCTGCATGATGATTAACTATGTCAAATTTCTCTTTTTCAAAAAGTTTTGAAATTTCCTCATCGCAGATATCTGCTTTAATAAAATTTGCTTTAGGATTAATATTCTTCTCATAACCATTGGAAAGATTATCCAGAACGAATACGTTATGTCCTTCCTGAATAAAGCCATCTACTATATTTGAGCCGATAAATCCGGCTCCTCCGGTTACTAATATTTTCAATTTTACTCCTTGTATAATTTATTTGATAATATATAATCTTCGACTTTTTCGGGAACAAGAAAACTTATAGGAAGTTTATTTTTAATCCGTTCCCTTATTTCGCTGCTGCTGATTTCTATTAACGGCGTATCTATAAACTCAGCAGCTTTATAATATTTATTTCTAATTATTTTCTCGTCTTCTATTCTTCTCTTTAAAACTACAAGTTTTGCTAATTCTATAATCCTGTCAGGATTCTTCCAGTTTTGAAAATCGAGTAAATTATCTAATCCAATAATAAGTTCAATGTTCTTATATTTTTTTGAAAGCTCTTCCAGAGTATTAACAGTATAAGAAACGGATGTCTTTTTTAATTCAAAATCAGAAATTTCAAAGAATTTATTCTTCTCAATTGCTAATTCTAGCATTCTTAGTCTGTGATTTCCCTCAGTAATTTCCTGGTCGGTTTTATGAGGAGAAATATATGATGGAATAAAGATTATCTTTTCCAGTTTTCTAATCTCGAGCAAGGATTGTGCGGTAATTAAATGACCAAGATGAACAGGGTCAAAAGTGCCGCCAAGAATGCCTACTGCGCTCACTTCAATAAATCCTTGTATTCGATAAATAAATTTGTAAACCTCCCGTGAATTTTCTCACTGCAATAGTTATAGCTTTCTTTTTTTGATAGTTCATCGTAAAGAATTTTAAAGTCTTCCTTATTTTTTATTAACATAAAATTCCCAAGAACATGGATAAAATTTTCGTGGTGAGAAATAGATGTCAGCATAGTGTCGAAATCAATGTTTTTTATATTGAATCCTCGCCTATCGGCAGGCAGGCCTTCAAAATTTAATGATTCTAATTTATTGAAACCAAAAAAAGATAAGTTATAATTTCTAGTTTTTCCAAGAACTACCGAGTTATCTTCAATAGAAAGAAGGTTAAAAGTTTTTAGTATATCTTTTCCAGCAAACCCGATAGAATCCAGAAAAATAACAAGATTATTCTCGCAGTTCCTAAAGAAATTTTTTTCTAATTCAACCAGAGGATTGTTATCAAGCTCATTAAGCCAATAAATCTCATCTTTTAGAGAAAAAAAATCTTCTGGGAGATGGTTTTTATCGTTGGAGTCGAAACAAAAGACATATGAAACCTCATCACGTATATTATCTAATATTTCTTTATGGTTAAGAATGTAAGTTGAATATAAATAAGAACTGTGCTCTACATCCAACGACTCAAAATTTCTAATTTTCTCTTTATTGAATACTGGAAATAAAGACAATATGTATGTGCAACAATTACTTTTCATTATTACACTTCAGATATTTCACTAATAATTTTTGAAACAGTTGTCCTGTATTCATTTATATCTTTTTCGAGGATATCTTTACCATTAATTCCCGCATTTTTATATTGAATTTTTCTAAAAGCTAAAGTTATCACTGCTTTAATATAAGCTTTACGTTTTGATTCATCAACACAGCAAATTTTATTTTTTGAATTAAGAAACTCAATTTGTTGCATCGGTATCAAACCGCTTTCTGATTCCTGCTTAAGCTCTTCCCAAAGATATTTTTTCTGTTGCGAAGCAGCAAAGACATATGTTGCAAAAAATACAACTACAGTCATGATTAGAAAGAGGTAACCAAGATTTAACAAGATGTTAACATTCGAACAAAAATTCCAAGTTGAATGAATTACAACTGCTGTTAGAAAGCCCATGAAATAGAAACCGTATTTAGTTGGTGAATTGAAGAACTTAATATAGCTAAAGAATGCACCCATGATTCCTGTTGAAACACAATGCATAACAGCAGAGAAAAATGTTCTATATAAAACTAAAGAAACTAAAGTTGAATAAGAGTTTGAATGAAGACTGAAGTAAAAAATGTTTTCTACTAACCCAAAGCTCAATCCAATTGCTCCTCCAATAATCATCCCTTCTGTTATGCTGCAGACCTTTTTGTTCTTAATAATAAAAAATAGAAAAATTCCTTTGGTCAATTCTTCGATAATTGGAGCAACGAGGATTGCATCTATCTTTTCGAAATTAAATGTGTCTGAGAATAAGGTAGAGACTAACTTATAGAAAACTAAACTAAAAATAATGGAAAAAAATACCGCGCCGACTGCGCCGTACAAATATCCTTTTAAAGTAGATAATGAGTAATTGCTTTCATATATATCAAGTTTTTTAGCACCCCAAACGTATGCAATCATAGGAATAACTATTGCAAATGTTGATGCCCAAATTAACATGAATGAGATAACTATTTACTTACAATCCATTGTCTTAATTCTTTAAGCGAGGGTCTCTTTCCGTAAGAGAGAATTCCAATCCGGAAAATCTTGGATGCGATTTTAATCAAAATTAAAATAGAGACAAGCATAATCAGAGTTGTTGTTGCTAAAACTACCCATGGGACTTCTGATAGGTTTAATCTGATTAGCATAGTTGTAGGAGTAGTGAAAGGAATATAGGTCAAAACTTTTAACAAAACGCTGTGGGGATTTTCGATAGCAGCAGAAATTAATACTACCGGTAAAATTAATATCATGCTTAAGTAACTTGTTATTTGCTGAGCTTCTTGCTCCGTAGTAGATATTGAACCGATCCCGACGAACAAGGCTGTATAAAAAATAAATCCTAAGACGAAATAAACAATCATCATACCGATATTTTGGAATGCATTAAGAGGTATTAAAGCTGCTCCCAAAAGTGCAACTGCAATCAATGCCCAAATAATCAACTGAAATAAACCTAACGAGCTAAGTCCGAGTATTTTTCCTGCCAGCAATTCCTCAGGTGAGCAACTAGAGACAAGAATTTCTATCAACCTGCTTGCTTTTTCCTCCACCAAACTTCTCACTAGCATTTGGCCCGAATAAATTATCATCATGAAAAGCAGCATTATAAAAATAAAGGAAGAGAAGAATGTTGATAGAAAATCAGCGTTACTTTCTTTTCCTGATGCTTCAATTTTTATCTGTTTTATATCGACCTTGTTTGAAATAAAACTCATCAAAGCCGGATTTATGTTTTCAGCTTTTAATTTTCTTTGTATTCTTACTGTATTGAAAGCATCTTCGAACTTCTGTAAGTCACTGAAGTTTCCAACAGTTTTGCTTCTGTATTCTACACCTACAGAATCATTTTTGCTTTTGTTAATAAAAAGATAACCTTCCACCTTTCCTGAAATCACATCTTTATCAGCGCTGTCTTTTTCTGCATTAATACTTGCAGCTTTATTGTCATAGAGATTTATTAATACATAGTTTGGCTGTCCATCAGGCAACTTATATTTATCCAATGCAGTATTTAATTCCCTAAAGTAATTACCGGAGGGGTCCAGCAGCCCAATTACTTTTGGCGCTTTGGGCTCCTGGTTCGACAATAGTGTGGGCAGCACACTAAAACCGATTATTATAGCAGGAGTCAAAATCATCGAAATGATAAATGCTTTGGTTTTTACTTTCTCTAAAAACTCCCACTTGGCTACGTGGAAAACTTTATTGAAATTCACTCCTGACTTTCCTTTACAACATCTATAAAGATTTTATTTAAAGTCGGTTCAACAACTGAAAATTGGTTGACTTGAATTTTATCTATCACAGCTTTTAAAAATTCAGCCGGTAGAAAATTATCCACTAACTGGACTTCAGCGTAATTTTTATAATTGTCAATGTTCTTAACAAATGATAAGTCTTTCATAAATGAGCCGTCGCCATCGAATTCAATTTTGACGTTGTTGCCTCCAAATTTTTTCTTCAACTGACCAAGACTGCCGCTGCATACTTCTTTTCCCTTGTTAATGAGAAAGATTTCGGAGCATAATCTTTCTGCCGTTTCCATCTGGTGAGTAGAAAGAATAATAATTTTGCCGGAATCAACAAGAGACATAATCGTATCTTTCACATCCTGCTGGTTAATCGGGTCAAATCCACTGAAAGGTTCATCTAATATTAATAATTTGGGATTGTGAATTATAGCACAGATGAACTGAATTTTTTGTTGATTTCCCTTTGACAATTCTTGCATTTTTCGGGTTCTATAATGCGAAACCTCAAATTTTTTTAGCCAGTAATCAGCCTGCTTTAACGCTGAACTTCTATCCATATTTTTTAGTTCGGCAAAATACATAATTACATCCATAACGCGGCTTTTTTGATAGAGTCCTCTTTCTTCAGGCAGGTATCCGATTATATTGAAAAATTCATCATTGATTAGCTGACCATCAAAAATTATCTTTCCGGAACTGGGTTTTATAATATTTAAAATCATCCGAATAGTTGTAGTTTTTCCCGCTCCATTTGGGCCTAAGAGGCCGAAGATTTTTCCTTCATCTATCTTGAAAGAAATATCGTTTACAGCAACAACTTGATTGAATTCTTTTACTAAATTTTCGCCGACAAGCATATTTGGAAAAGTTTGATTTTTGACTTCAAATGTACCAAAAATTTATGTCGCAATGAAAGATTTGTTCATATTTTAGTATTGTTTTCGGGCTCTTCTTTAATTTGATTATATGTGATACTATCTCTATATTTTGAAGGCTTTTTCGTGATTTTCAGGTATGGTTTTAAGATGTTCATTAAAATTTCCAGCTTAAAAGATGGGACATATAATTATCAATTCAGAGAGCCTATCTCAGAGGCAAATCTTGCAGAACCATTTTACGGCGAGTTAAAAGCGGCTTACAGATTAAGTAAGTTAGGAAATCAGATTGTGCTGGACGGAAAGGTATCGGTTAGTGCTAAGTTTGTCTGTGACAGGTGCCTGATAATTTACGATGAACCCATAGAGACAAATTATCAGATGGTTTATATTTTAGGAGAAAGCCCTGATGATTTGGATGAAAGGAAGATTAATATCCAATATCTCCCACTAGAGACGGACAAAATTTATCTTTCGGATGACATACGTGACTATTCTGTTCTTGCTGTTCCTATGAAAAAGTTGTGCAAAGAAGATTGTAAAGGTCTTTGTTCAAGATGTGGAAAAAATTTGAATGAGGGTAAATGCAACTGTGCTGATGAAGGAATTGATGAAAGATGGCGTCCTCTTCTGGAATTGAAAAAGAAGTTTGAAAATAATTAAAGGAATAAAATGCCAAATCCAAAACGAAGAATGTCCAAGAGCAGAAGAGACAAACGCAGGACACATTATAAAGCGAGTATTCCTGCTTTAAGTACATGCTCAAACTGCGGCGAGATAAAACTTGCTCACCGTGCTTGCCCTTCATGCGGCTATTATAACGAACGTTCTATGTTTTTACCAAAGAATCAATAGAATCCCTCAGTAATGAACAATTCGGTTCCTATTAATGCAAAGTGTAGAATTGTAGTCGATGCAATGGGGGGAGACTTCGCCCCCCAAAATGTGGTACAGGGCGCTTTGCAAGCATATCAGGAAAACAAGAATTTTGATATTTATTTAGTAGGTAAAGAAAAAGCTATCCTAAAAGTATTAACCGACCATAATCTTCAATTTGATAAGAATAATATAATAAACGCCGAAGAAGTAATTGAAATGGGTGACAGCCCTACTCAAGCACTCAAGTCAAAACCTAATTCTTCTATTTTAGTTTGTGCTAAATTACTTAGAGAAAAGAAAGCCGATGCATTTGTAAGCGCCGGAAATACTGGCGCTGTGATGGCTGCTTCAACTTTAATAGTTGGAAGAATCAAAGGTGTTGGACGCCCCACGATAGGGGCTATTTTCCCAAATAGCAGCGGTGTTTGTGCTCTATTTGATGTTGGAGCCAGCGTTGATTCCAAGCCCAAGCATTTGTTAGAATATGCCCTTATGGGTTCAATTTATGTTAAGGAAATGTTCGGTGTTGAAAATCCAAGAGTAGGAATACTTAATGTTGGAGAAGAAGAATCAAAAGGCAACGAATTATCTATTGCAGCAGCAGAACTTATAAAGAAAACGAATCTTAATTTTATTGGTAATGTAGAGGGAAGAGACATTTTAAATGGTAATGTAAATGTGGTCGTCTGTGACGGATTTGTGGGTAATATTTTATTGAAGTTTGGTGAGGGTGTCCTTACATTGTTAAGATATAAGTTTAAAAATTATGCTGAGACAAGTTTTTTTAATAAATTGAAAATGGGAATGCTGCGTAAGTCATTGAGAACGCTATTGAAAGACTTTGATTATCAAGAGCACGGCGGTGTTCCTCTTCTTGGAATTGATGGTGTAACCATTATTGGGCACGGTTCTAGTACAGCCAAGGCTATAAAAAATATGGTTTTGAAAGCTAAGGAAGTATATGAAAAAGACCTTACAGGGAAAATTAGAAATTCAATAGGACAATATTCTAATCTAGTAGAAGTATCATGACAAAAAATAAAAAGTACAATGCTGCTATAACAGGTGTCGGAATGTATGTTCCCGACAAAATTCTAGACAACGCATATTTTGAAAGTATAGTAGATACAAATGATGAATGGATAGTTACCCGTACAGGAATTAAGGAAAGAAGAATTTTGGAACAAGGTGCGACAAGTGAACTAGCTGCAAGAGCAGCGGAAGATTTGTTGAAGACGAAAAACATTTCAGCTGAAGAAATTGATGTTATTATAGTGGCCACAGTAACACCGGATATGTTTTTCCCTGCCACTGCTTGCCTAGTTCAAGAACGAATTGGAGCAAAGAATGCGTGGGGTTTCGATTTTTCTGCGGCATGTTCGGGATTTGTCTTTGCATTTCAAACTGCATGCTCTTTAGTTGAAAGCGGAAATTACAAAAAGGTTCTGCTAATAGGTGCCGACAAAATGAGTTCAATTACTGATTATACGGACCGCAATAATTGTATTCTTTTTGGTGATGCAGGTGCTGCTGTTTTGATTGAACCTACTGTGGAAGAAAACGTAGGTCTTCAGGATTCGATTCTTAGAATTGATGGCTCGGGTAAAAATGCTTTATATATGAGTGGAGGTGGCAGCTTAAATCCTCCCACAGCAGAAACTGTTGAAAAAAAGATGCATTATATTTTTCAAGATGGCAAAACTGTTTTCAAGGAAGCTGTTAAGGGAATGGCTGACATTTCTTATGAGATAATGCAGAAGAATAATCTTACAAGTGACGATGTTGCGTACTTGGTACCTCATCAGGCGAATTTAAGAATTATAAATGCAACTGCTGAACGAATGGGCATAAGCAAAGATAAGGTCATGGTTAATATTCACAAGTATGGTAACACTACTGCAGCGACCATACCTTCTTGTTTAACAGAATATTACCGTGAGGGTAAGGTAAAAAAAGGAGACAAACTTATCTTTGCTGCTTTCGGTGCCGGATATACCTGGGGTGCATGTTACGTAATTTGGTCAATGGATTAATCTGTGTGAAGTAATAAAAGTAAATTATGTCAAAAAAAGCTTTTTTATTTCCAGGGCAAGGTTCTCAATATGTTGGTATGGCTAAAGATCTTTTTGAGCAGTCAGTTGAAGCTAAAGAGATGGTTAAGACGGCTGACCATATCCTGGGAATTAACTTATCATACGTATTATTCAATGGTCCCGATGACAAGCTGAAACAAACTGAATTTACTCAGCCTGCAATATTTTTACATAGTGTTATTTTAGCGAGTCTTATGAGAACTGTACAACCGGATGCTGCAGCTGGTCACTCTTTAGGGGAATATTCAGCTTTGGTTTCTGCAAGAGCAATTCAATTTCATGAAGCTATTTCTCTAGTAAGAGAAAGAGGAAAAGCAATGCAGCAAGCGGGCATTGATAATCCCGGAACGATGGCTGCAGTTATAGGATTGGAACCTGAAGTTGTTGAAGAATCATGCAAAGAAGCTTCTGCATTAGGGATAGTACAGTGTGCTAATTATAATTCGCCTGGACAGATTGTTATTTCGGGATCTGTTGAAGGTGTTAAAAAAGCTATGGAAATTTGTAAAGGTAAGGGAGCAAAACTGGTTAAAGAACTAGTAGTTAGCGGTGCATTTCATTCCCCTTTAATGAAATCAGCGAGCTCAGTTTTGAGCAGTATTGTTGAACAAACAAACTTTTATGATGCAAGATTTCCTGTATATGCGAACGTAACTGCTAAACCCGTCAAAGATAAAAATGAAATTAAAAAACTTCTCAATAAACAACTTACTTCACCTGTAAAGTGGGAGGATACAATCAAAAACATGATTAATGATGGAGTTGAAGAGTTTTATGAAATTGGACCGGGTAAAGTTCTGCAAGGGCTTGTAAAAAGAATAAATCCAGACGTAGCAACTTTTGGTATCGATAAATATCAAGATTTAGAGAAATATATATGATGGAAGATTTTTCAGAACTAAAGATCATCAACGGAATAAAAATAGATCCGAAGATTTTTACTTTTAAATTTAGCTGTAAATGCAATGGTGAATGCTGCTATTACGGAGTTTACACAGATTTAAAAGAACAGCAAAAAATACTTTCCATAAAAGATCAAATTAGTCCGCTGTTTGATGAAACACAAACATGTGACTTGGACAAATGGTTCGAACCGCCGGAAGAAGATGAGGATTTTGAATCTGGAGTAGCAGTTGGTACGGAAGTAAATAACGGCAAGTGTACATTCTTGGATAAAGATGGACTGTGTACTCTGCAGAAATATGCTATGAATAATGGTGAATCTAAATGGAAATATAAACCTTTATATTGTATATTATTCCCATTTACTATTTATGAAAATACATTTACAATTGATGATGAACATATTGAAAGGTTAAAATACTGCAATAAAAATCCAGTAGAAGAAACCACAATATTTGAGGCATGTACCGAAGAGCTAAAACATTTTTTCGGAGAAGAGGGTTATAAGGAACTGGAAAATTATAGGATTGAAGTGTTAGAATCACAGGACGTTGAAAATAAGTGATGCTAAAAGAAAAGAAAGCGCTTATAACTGGAGGGTCAAGGGGCATTGGAAAGGCAGTGGTTATTGACCTTGTATCTAAAGGTGCAGACGTAGTTTTTACATATCATTCATCGGAAGAAGCTGCGAAAAATCTAGAGGCAGAAGCTAAAAATTACGGAACTAAAGTTTTTAGTATTCAGGCAGATGCTGCTGATTTTACAAAAGCTAACGAGGTAATAAAATTCACACTTGAAAAACTTGGTAGTTTGGATATCCTTGTTAATAATGCAGGAATTACAAAAGATAATTTGCTTCTGAGAATGAGTGAAGAAGATTTTGATGCTGTAATTAGTGCTAACTTGAAAAGTGTATTTAATTATACTAAAGCTGTAATAAAAACAATGATTTCTCAAAAGAGCGGCAAGATTATAAATATAGCTTCTGTAGTAGGTTTGGTCGGAAATCCCGGACAAGCCAACTATGTAGCTTCAAAAGCAGGGGTTATAGGCTTTACCAAATCTTTAGCAAAAGAACTTGCATCGCGGAATATTAATGTAAATTCAATCGCTCCTGGTTATATTGCAACAGACATGACTAACAAATTAAATGAAACTCAAAAGGATGCCATTAAGTCACTGATTCCATTGAAAAAAATAGGTTCTGCAGAGGATGTTGCAAAAGTTGTTTCTTTTCTTAGTTCTTCCGAATCTGATTACATCACAGGACAAACTATAGCTGTTGACGGTGGCTTAAGCATGTGAGAAATTATCAACAAAAAATAATAACTATAAACAAACAATAGGAGAAACCAATGGATGTTGAATCTAAAGTAAAAGAGATAATCATTGATAAGTTAGGAGTAGAGGAGTCACAAATTACACCTGAAGCTTCTTTTACCAATGACCTAGGTGCTGATTCCCTTGACATAGTAGAGTTAGTCATGGGATTCGAAAGTGCATTTCAAATCTCTATCCCAGATGAAGATGCTGAAAAAATTAGTACCGTTGGCGATGCTGTAAGTTATTTGAAAGGAAAAGTCGGAAACTAAGGCTAAAATTTATCTTAGTTTTTTTTACAGGTAAGCAATTTCCTTCTGTAATTTTTTCTGATGCGCAGCACCTATATTTTTTTGAAAGGTATTCAGTAGATTAGGCGCTAAGATATTCAGTGAAGGAAATGGTTTAGATATCAAAATTAAAGGATATCTGTTGGCTGGTATTTACGTATGGATAAAGAATCTTTTTGGAACCAAGGGTCACAATAAAGATCAATATCTGTCTGAAGATAAAATATTAAGAATAGAAAGCTTGATCGGCACAAGAATTAACAACATGGGATACTTTGTTCAAGCTTTAACACATCGTTCCTTCCTTGAAGATAGTGCAGCACACAACCTTTCTAATGAAAGACTTGAATTCTTGGGCGACAGTGTCCTCAACTTAGTGGTTGGGGAATTTCTTTTTAAAAAATTCCCTGATGAAGATGAAGGGTTCTTAACTAAAGCCAGAGCAAATTTAGTTAATAAAAATGTTTTGGCTGAAACAGCACAAAAAATAAACCTCGCTGATTTACTTTTTATTGGTAAAAACATTTATGCCTCGTTTGAGGTAGGCGCTAGAACTATCCTTTGCGATGCGTTCGAAGCATTAATTGGAGCAATTTATTTAGATTCTGGCACTGCTGTTGCAAGAGAGTTAATCTACAATCTTCTAATTGCTCCGCAGCTTGAAGAGGGCTCACACTTAGCTGATGACAATTACAAAAGTCAGTTACTCGAATATACACAGGCCAATAAACTTGATATGCCGCAATATGTGGTGGTGAAAGAAGAAGGCCCCCACCATGATAGAACTTTCACAATTGGGGTTTATATTGGCAGCAAGGAACTTGGAACTGGGGTTGGTAAAAACAAGAAAGCTGCTGAACAAAATGCAGCTAAAGAAGCTTTTGAAAAACTACACGAAGTTCGCAAGGTTTAAGCTGCAATTCTAAATTTATGCAATTATAAGTAAGTTTTATTCACATCAAAGTATTATTATCTTTGATAAATAATTTTAAAGTTTTTGGAAAACAAGTCATGAAAATTCTAGCTCATCCAGACAAATTCCCATCAAGACACATCGGGCCAAGCGATTCTGAAATTGAAGATATGCTTAAAGACATAGGCGTTGATTCTGTTGAAAATCTAATAAATCAAACTATCCCTCAGCAAATCAGGTTGAACAAAAGATTAAATCTTGATGCACCACTTTCAGAATATGAATTTATTGAAAGATTAGAAAAAATCGCTGAAAAAAATAAAATATATAAATCGTACATAGGTTTGGGTTACTATCCAACAATAACTCCACCTGTAATTCAAAGAAATATTTTAGAAAACCCTGGTTGGTACACTCAATACACACCATATCAATCTGAAATTTCTCAGGGCAGATTAGAAGCATTAATGAATTATCAAACAATGGTAATAGATTTAACAAAACTGCCGATTGCAAATGCTTCGCTATTGGATGAAGGAACTGCCGCCGCGGAAGCCATGTCAATGTTTTATTCGTTAAGAAAAAATAAAGATGCAAATAGATTAGTTGTTTCATCTGATTGCTTTCCGCAGACCATTGATGTTTTAACAACACGTGCGATGCCTTTGGGAATTGAACTTATTGTAGATGATGTCAGTAAAATAAAGTTTGATGATAAGGTTTTCGGTTTGCTTGTGCAATATCCTTCAGGTTGTGGAGAGGTTTTAGATTACAAAGAGATATTTGAATCAACAAATAGGTTAGGGATTTACAATATTGTTGCCGCTGACCTTCTAAGCTTAGCAATTCTAAAAACACCTGGAGAATTTGGAGCAGATGCTGCTGTAGGAAGTTCTCAGCGTTTAGGTGTTCCGATGGGATATGGTGGTCCGCATTCGGCTTATTTCGCAACCAAAGAGGAGTATAAAAGACATATTCCTGGAAGAATTATTGGGGCGTCTCTAGACTCTCACGGCAATGTTGCCTATAGAATGGCTTTGCAAACTCGTGAGCAGCATATAAGAAGGGAAAAAGCAACTAGTAACATTTGTACTGCTCAAGTTTTGCTTGCAATTATTTCCGGAATGTATGCTGTTTACCATGGACCGAAAGGTTTGCGGAAAATAGCAGAGCGCATCCATAAATTAGCCAGGGTTCTTGATTATTCCCTAAAAATTTTGGGGCTAAATCAAGTCAACCAAGTTTATTTTGATACTTTGAAAATTGAGTTTGATAATAGTGAAATAATAAAAAAGATTAGAGATAAGGCTGAGAAGAACTTAATTAATTTCAACTATGAAAATAAAAATTCCGTTGGAATTTCATTAGGTGAAAAAACAACTTTTAACGATGTAATTGAAATAATTCGTGTATTTTCAAATTCATTAAATAAAAAATTTGAAGAAAATCAGATTACTGAATATGCCAACAATTTAAATATCGATTTTCCAGATAATATTAAAAGACAAAGTGAATATTTGACTCATCCGGTTTTTAACACTTATCATTCGGAAACTGAAATGCTAAGATATCTGAAAAGACTTGAGAATAAAGACCTTTCGTTAGCACATTCTATGATTCCACTTGGCTCATGCACGATGAAATTGAACGCGACTGCAGAAATGTTAGGAATAACATGGAAAGAGTTTGCTAATATTCATCCTTTCGCACCCACTACTCAAACGGAAGGTTATTTGCAAATTTTTCAAGAACTCGAGAAAGATTTGGCAGAAATTACCGGATTATCTGCTGTCTCACTGCAACCCAACTCCGGAGCACAGGGAGAATATACAGGATTGATAGTTATCCGTGAATACTTAAAAGACAAGGGACAAACACATAGAAACGTTGTGTTAATACCATCTTCCGCTCACGGAACAAATCCTGCCAGCGCTGTGATGGCAGGTATGAAAGTAGTTGTGGTGAAAAGTACAAACCTTGGAAATATTGATGTTGAAGACTTAAAAGCCAAGGCAGAATCAAATAAAGAATCACTGGCAGCTTTAATGATTACGTATCCTTCAACTCATGGTGTGTTTGAAGATAAGATAGTTGAAATTTGCAAGATAATTCATGACTGCGGCGGACAAGTTTATATGGACGGTGCCAACCTTAATGCACAAGTAGGACTCACGAGTCCCGCTTTGGTTGGAGCGGATGTTTGCCATTTAAACCTGCATAAAACTTTTTGTATTCCACACGGCGGCGGTGGTCCTGGAATGGGCCCCATTGCAGTTGCCAAACATCTAGAGCCATTTTTGCCAAACCATTCAATAATTAATCTAAAACATGAAAAAGGTGTTCATGCGGTTTCTTCTTCGCCCTGGGGAAGTGCAAGCATTTTAGTTATTTCATATGCGTATATAAAAATGATGGGAGCTGATGGTCTGAAAAAAGCTTCAGAGGCTGCAATTCTCAACGCAAATTATATTAAAGCAAAGTTGGAAAATTATTATCCAGTATTGTATGCTGGTTCAAAAGGCAGAGTAGCACATGAATTAATTTTTGACTTAAGAGATTTTAAAAATACAGCCGACGTAGATATAGAAGATGTTGCGAAAAGATTAATGGATTATGGATTTCATGCACCAACCGTTTCTTTCCCTGTGCATGGAACTCTTATGGTTGAACCTACCGAAAGCGAAAATAAGGGTGAATTAGATAGATTCGTCGATTCATTGATTTCCATTAGGCAAGAAATAAAAGAAATAGAAATAGGCAATTATGACAAATCAGACAATCCTCTTAAAAATGCTCCGCACACTGCATTGTCTGTTATCGGGAATAATTGGGCTCATAAATATTCTCGTGAAACAGCCGCTTTTCCAGCTAATTGGACCAAGGTGAATAAATTCTGGCCGAGTGTAGGCAGAGTCAATAATGCATACGGGGATAGGAATTTAGTTTGCAGTTGTAATGCTATTTCAGATTATACTGAAGAACCTGTCTACCGGTAGGCAGGCCTGTTGCTCAATAGAAACGAATAGGAACAAAATCTCTCTGTTTATTATCCCAATTACTATGTGGAAATTTTCTTTTTTATCAATACTGATTTTCATTATTTGCATAAATATTTTTCCACAAGTCGAAACAAATGTTAAAAGTGATAACGGAATACGCATTGATTCAATCAAGGTCGTGGGTAATAAACAAACGGATTCAGATATTATTTTAAGAGAATTGACATTCAAGATTGGCGATAAGGTTGATGATAAACTTCTGGAATACAATAGAGAAAGAATTTACACTTTAGGTATCTTTTCAAGCGTTGACCTTTCAATAAAAAAAATCAGAAATAAAAATGTGTTGTTTATTCAAGTTCAAGAAAGCTGGTACATTTATCCACTGCCTTTTGTAACAATTAAAGATAGGGATTGGAAAAAACTTTCATATGGCCTTTATGTTATAATAAAAAATTTCAGAGGACGGAATGAATTGTTAGAAGCCTCAGGCTCCCTTGGTTATGATCCTTCCATTTATTTGTCATATTATAACCCTTACCTGAACTGGAAAGATGATATTTTTTTTCAGGGCATCCTTTCTTACAGCGATGTAAGTAACAAAAGTCAAATTGCGGAAGACATGTATGGTTCATCTTTTAGTCAGAGATTTTTGCATTTTCAATTGGGAGTTGGAAAAAGGTTTGACTATTATAACAGAGCCCAGGCGTTTCTTGGATTTGATTACGTCAGCACTCCAACTTATATTCCGGGTATAAATGCTTCAGATGGGAGAATAGATAGAGTACCTTTTGTTGGTGTTGATTACAATTTTGATTCCAGAGATCTTGCGCAATTCCCAAAAGCAGGTTTTTATGGTGATGTAAATTTAACATTCAGAGGAATGGGTTTTCAAGGTATCAATTATAGAATTTTATCGCTGGATGTTAGAAAGTATAACAAACTATTTGACGGGGTTTATATAAAAGAAAGATTTACCTCGAGGTTCACATATGGGAAAGTTATACCATATTACGATTTTTCAATGTTAGGTTACGAAGAGAGAATTAGAGGGTTTTATACTTTAATACTTGAAGGTAATAATTATTATCTGGGTTCAATTGAATCGTATGCCCCAATTGTGAAGGATTTAAATTTAAATTTAGATTTTATACCACTTCTTCCCAGGGAACTTCTCCACTATAGATTTGCTATTTACGGCGAAATGTTTTTAGATACGGGAGGAACAAAGTTAAGAGGACAAAAACTAGAATTACAGAATTTTAAAACAGGATACGGATTAGGATTAACTTTTTTATTTTTGCCATACAACTTATTTCGTTTAGAATTTGCTATGGGTAATAACAAACCTCAATGGATATTAGACCTTGGAACATCTTTCTAATATAGAATTATATTATACAGCTCCCAAAAATATTAAGGGTACCGAATTAATAATTAAAGAAGAAGAAATTCATCATATTAAAAAGGTAATGCGCCACTCTCCGGGTGACATTCTATTTGTAACAGACGGTGTTGGTAATATTTATGAAGGTAAAATAGTTTCTTTCACAAGTGATTCGATTTATGTTCAGATTGCTAATAAACATAACTACTTTAAAACTAATGATAATATTTTCTTTTGCATACCAAAATTAAAAAACAGTGACAGACTGGAATTTGGTGTAGAAAAATCTGTTGAATTGGGGATTATTAACTTTATAATTTTTGACTCTGAAAGAACAATCTCAAAATCTGTGAAAATACAGCGACTTAAAAAGATTCTTCTTTCTGCAATGAAGCAATCTTTAAGAGCTTACTTGCCCAAAATAATATCTACAAGTTCTCTTGAGGAAATATCAAAGCTTGAAGGTAAAAAATTAGTATTTGAACAATCTGCTCCTAAATATTTTGTAAATTCTCTTGTAAGTAATAGTGAAAATAATTATTTCGTATTTGGACCGGAGGGCGGACTATCTTCTAAAGAATTAGAACTTTTTGGTATGGAAGATTTATACAAGCTTGCAGACAATAGATTAAGAACAGAAACGGCGATTATCAAATGTGCCTCTGTTTTATAATTTGAGAATTATTTTAATGAAAAAAATACCTATACTGATTTTGATGACTTTTTATTTATGCTCATGCTCAAGCGCTCTTAGATATACTTCAAATAATAGCGGGGAAGTGAACAATGAGAATGAAGCTATAAAGCAATTGAGAGATGATAATATTGATCCCTCAAACTTTAAACCTTTGGAAGTGGAATATGGGATAGCTTCATATTATGCTGATAAGTACAATGGAAGAAAGACAGCAAGCGGGGAAATTTACAATATGTATGGCATTTCTGCTGCACATATTAGTTATCCAATGGGAACAATTGTGAGAGTAACGAACCTTTCAAACAATAAATCATTAATCATCCCGATAAATGATAGAATGCCGATCCCGGATAATGGGCGCGTAATAGATCTGTCATATGGAGCTGCGAAGAAACTTGATATGATACAAAGTGGTACGGCTAAGGTGAAGATAGAGGTTATAAAATGGGGAAAAGCTGATAATAATAATTGATATAATAGGTTAAGAATAGATGGCTTAGAACAAAATTCCTAAAATTATTATCTTTACAAAGTTGCATTTAGATAATAGCTAATGTTTGTTAATTTAGAGCGGTCTGTATTTTTCTAATAGAAAATGAAGTTCCTAAGAGAAATAAAAACAATAAACTCAGCCCTCCTTTTTGTACTGATTGTTATTGTTGGCATTGGTGTTATAACATATATTTCTATCAATGAAATATTTGACTCGTTTCAGGCAAAAAAACAGACCTATGATGTACTATCAACATTAGAAGACGCGATGACCCAAATAGCTCTGGCCGAAGATGGGCAGAGGAGCTATTTTCTTACAGGTAACCTGGCTTATCTAGATCCCTATAACTCTTCAAGGGTGCTTCTCCAAAAGGATATAGCAAGATTGAAAACAGATTTTAAAGGTGATAGCATTCATTCCGATATTATCAATCAATTTGATAATATAGTTAATGAACGTTTCAATTATGTTGATGAAAATATTGTTAACAAAAAGAAAGGTGTCAATGTAGTTATAAAAAGTATAGAGTCCGGTGTGAGTAAAAAATATATGGATCAAGTGAGGATGCTGATATCAAATCTGGAAAAGGAACAATACAAGGTTTTAAATTCAAAAGATGAAGTTGCTGCTAACTTAATACGAAGAACATCCATTACTGTATTGGCCGGAACGTTAATTAGCTGTGTAATTTTTCTCTCAATATTTTATGTTTTATCGAAGGAAATTATAGAAAGAAAAAAAGTTGAGACGGAAATAAGAAGAGGGAAAGAATTTACCGAGAGGCTTCTCAACAGCAGTTTAGATGGAATTGTAGCATTTGACAAAGAATTGAGATTTACTTTGTGGAATCCGGGGATGGAAACTTTAACCGGAATACCACAGGATAAAGTTATTGGCAAAAAAATCCTTGATGCATTTCCTATATTACAAAGGATTGGGGCAGATCAAAACTTATTCGAAACTCTTAATGGAAATTATGTAATTGTGAAAGACAAATTTTACAGCATACCAGAGACGCATAGAAAAGGTTATGCGGAGGCCTATTTTTCTCCGATTTATGACCTGGAGAAAAAAGTAATCGGCGGGTTGGTAATTGTTAGAGATAGAACCCAAAGAAAACTTGACATAGAAGCTATTGAGAGAGCAAGAAGGGAGTTGGAAAAGAGAGTTCAGGAACGTACCGCTGCACTTTCAAATGTAAATGAAGAATTAAGAAAAGAAATAAAAGAAAAGGAAAAGATTCAGGAACAAATTAATAATTCGTTGAAGGAAAAAGTAATTCTTCTTAGAGAAATTCACCATAGAGTTAAGAATAATCTGCAGGTTATCTCAAGCTTATTGAGCTTGCAATCGGGTTATATTGAAGATAAAAAGTCTCTGGAAATTTTTAGAGAAAGTCAAAATAGAGTTCGCTCAATGGCTTTAATCCATGAAAAACTATATCGCTCGAAGTCGCTTAATAAAATAGAGTTTGACGAGTATATAGATTCATTAGCCAAAGATTTATTTAGTTCTTATAATATAGACTCTGATCGTATAAAATTGATCAGTGATTTGAAAGGCACTTTCCTGGAAATAGACACAGGCATTTTGTGCGGTCTGATCTTAAACGAACTCATTTCCAATTCGCTTAAACATGCTTTCCCAAAAGGAAGAAAAGGGGAAATCTATATAAGCATGAGAATGGACTCCGATAGTGAATATAATTTGATTGTGAAAGATAACGGGATAGGATTTCCTGATAATTTGGATTTTAGGAATACTGATTCTTTAGGATTGCAGCTTGTCACTTCTCTTACTCAGCAATTAAATGGAAATATAGAACTTATAAAAAATGGTTCTACTGAATTTCAAATCACATTCCCAACTCATGAATCATAAAAAAATTAGAACAATTGACTAATTCGAAACAATCCGCTTTAAAACTTATTTCCACTTTCAAAAAAAATCTTACAGATAAAAATATCTTATCTGGAAATATTGAAGAGAAACAATACAACTATGAATTTGTAGTTTCCGATAATAGTGACAAAGTGAAGGTACAGGTTTATTTTGGCAAAAAAGGAAATAAAACCGTTCTTCAGGGTAATAGGGAAACT
>JBJKPP010000029.1:0-5139 GCA_046706145.1 Ignavibacteriaceae bacterium
GAAGGATTGGATTAATTCCTATATTTACTAATTCCTTTATTAAATATTCACTGTTGTCCAGAACGGATTTCTCAACATTATCGTATCCGAAATCCTTAAGCAAGCTTAATGATGCCTCCAAAATAAAAGCACCGATCGAAATCGGGGTGCCGTTTTGATACCTGTCTGCGGAATCTTTTAAAGTCAGATTATAATCAAGCAAATTCCATGCATCTTCAACCGAAGTCCAGCCAACAAATTTTTGTTCCAATTTTTCTTGAAGTTCTTTGGCAACATAAATAAAAGCAAAACCCTGCATTCCCATAAACCATTTCCATGTCCCACAAGAAAGAAAATCTATATGATATTTTTGCACATCTAATCTTAAAGCAGCAAGACCTTGAATAGCATCCACACAAAAAATTAAATTATTATCCTTACAATACTTTCCTATTTTTTCTAAATCCGTTCTATAACCTGTTAAAAATTGAACCTGACTAATAGATACGAGTTTTGTTTCCGTTTTCACTTCACTAATTACATCTTCTGCACTTACAATTCCGTTACGGGATTTTACATAATCTACTTCTACTCCATTTTTCTTAAGATTTAGGAAAGGGTAAACATTCGAAGGAAATTCTAAGTCATTTAATAAAATTCTGTCTCCCTGCTTTAAATTCAAACCTTGAGCAAGAATGTTCAGACCATTGCTTGTGTTATCCAAGAATGCAATTCTATCCGCTGCAGTATTTATTAAACTTGCCAATTCATTTTTTGTTTTCTGAAAAGTTTCTATGACTAATTTCACATTATCAATTTTTCCTACACTTCTCATTTCAGTATAGTCTTGTATAACTTTAACCACCCGGTTAGAATATGGCCCGGTCGAAGCATGATTAAAATAAATTACTCCTGTTTTAAGATAAAGAAACAATTCTCTAACTTTTTCAATTTCCATTTATCTCTGTCTTTCCTTTTTGTTAAGTTTATTTAACTTTTTTAAATCAATATGAGAAAGTTTGATTTTAAACTTAATGATTTCTCAAATCTTTCTTTAACTTAAATTATTTTTGGTTCTACATATAGTGGAGTTTGCCTACAGGCAGACATGTTATTAATTTAGAAAATAAAAGAATAAAAATTATGAAAACACAGAAATCGAAATACTTAAAAGCTTCAAAGCCAAAAGAATTAAAAGCTTCCGAACTACGATGGAAATGCGACCCTGAAATTTTTGAGTTTAGCTCAACCTCAGATATAGAACCAATAGAAGGAATTCTTGGCCAGGAACGCGCCTTAAAAGCACTAAAAATTGGGATGGACCTCCGCAGCCCAGGATATAATATTTACGTTTCCGGTTTATCTGGAACCGGTAAATCCACAACTATCAAAAAAATTCTTGAAAGCATCAGCTCAGATTGTCCCCCGCTTCAAGACTATGCATATGTTAATAATTTTAAAGATGAAGACCGGCCAGCTTTGCTTGTTTTTCCATCAGGACAAGCCAGGAAATTTAAACGGGATATGGAAAACGCCATAAATATTTTGAAAAACAGAATCCCTCTTGTTCTTGAGAACGAATACTACCAGAACCGCAAGAAAAGAATAATGGAGCAGTATAACCAGGAACAGCAGGATTTACTGAATCCCTTTAACGAAAAACTTAAGAAAGAAAATTTCACTCTGGGTCAGACCAAAATGGGAGAAGCCGCAAGACCTGATATTATTCCTTTAGTTGATGAAAAACCTGTTCCTATTTTCAAGCTTGAAGAACTAGTTCAAGAGAAAAAATTAACAGAACAAAAAGCAGACGAAATAGTTAAAAAATATTCCGAATTCCAGGAAGAGCTGCATTCAATTTTTAAGAAAGGTCTTAAAATAAGCCAGAACTACCAAGAAAAATTATTGAAACTTGAAAAAGAAGCCGCTACTTCAATAGTTAAAGGAGTGATAGAAAATTTCAAAGATAAATATCACGGTGAAGAAATCCATAACTATCTGACACAAGTTGAAGAAAACATTCTTGAGAACATCCAGGTATTTAAAGGCTTCAAACCCGAAGGCGATACTACTCCTGGAGGCTATGAAATTGATTACTTCAAAACCTATGATGTAAACATTATCCTGGATTCCAGCGACTTGAAGGAATGTCCTGTTATAGAAGAAACCGCTCCAAGCTATGTTAATCTTTTCGGAACAATCGAAAGAATAAATGACGGAAGAGGAGGCTGGTATTCCGATTTTACAAGAATCAAAGCCGGCTCACTTCTACGCGCAAACGGCGGCTTCTTGATAATTAATGTAAATCATCTTTTTGAAGAACCTGTCGTTTGGAGGACTCTCAAAAGAGTATTAACTTACTCAAAATTGGAGATACAAGATATTCCCAGCTTGTATTTTCCTTCACCATCAATTTTAAAACCCGAACCAATTGATATAACTACAAAAATAATTTTAACAGGCAGTGAGGAAATTTATTCCATTCTTGCGAATTATGAATACGACTTTAAAAAAATATTTAAAATAAAAGCTGACTTTGATTATGAAATAAAACGAAATGATGAAATCTTACTGGATTATGTAAGAGTAATTAAAAAATTAATAAAGGAAGAAAAACTTAGAGAATTTGATGCTTCCGCAATTGCATTCCTAGTTGAACTTTCAGCTCGATACGCTGGCAGTAAAAACAAGTTAACAACCAGATTTTCTTACGTTGCCGACATTGCAAGAGAAGCAAATTTCTGGGCTAATGAAGATAAAACAAAAGTTGTAACAGCTAAGCATGTTCAAAAAGCCTACAACTCCGCAAAAGATAGACATGGATTATTAGAATCAAAAATAAACGACATGTACCAGGATGAAATGTTTTTAATCGACACTGAAGGAATAAGGGTTGGCCAAATAAATGGACTCGCTGTTTATAATGCAGATTTTTATGCCTTCGGGAGGCCAACAAGAATTACCGCTACGGTTTCCCTAGGGACCGGAAATATAATCAATGTAGAACGAGAAGTTGGAATGAGCGGTAAAACTTACAATAAAGGGGTTTTGATAATAACAGGATATTTCAAGGAAACATTCGGACAAAGTATTCCTCTTAATTTTAACGCTAACTTGGTCTTTGAACAGTCCTATGGACTTATTGACGGTGATAGCGCTTCGTGTGCAGAAATCTTCGCACTTTTTTCTACTCTGGCAAATGTTCCTCTCAAACAATCTATAGCTGTTACAGGTTCTCTAAACCAAAAGGGTGATGTGCAGCCAATTGGTGGTGTAAATGAAAAAATAGAAGGGTTCTATGATGTTTGCAAACTTAAAGGACTAAAAAAGGGACAAGGAGTTATCATTCCCGAACAAAATGTTAAGGAATTAATGCTAAGGGAAGATATTTTAGAATCAGTAAAAAAAGGCGACTTTCATATCTATCCAATTAAACGCGTAGAAGAAGGAATAGAAATTCTAACATGTGTAAAATCCGGCAGCAAAACAGACACAGGGTATGAAAAGAATTCTCTCTATAATTTAGTTGAGAAAAAAATAAAAGAGCTATACGAAAAATCAAAAATGGGAAAATCTTTACAGAGAAATCCGGGGAAAAGGAAGAAAAAATGAATTCTAGCGATTTTGTAAAAACAAAAATATTGTGCACACTTGGCCCTGCAACAAACAATGCGCAGATCATTGAAAAAATGATTCTGGCCGGTATGAATGGCGTCAGGCTAAATTTTTCCCACGGTGATTTCTCTTTTTACGAAAAAATTTATGAGGAAATTCATACTGCGTGTACGGATGAGAATACTCCACTTGCCGTCTTAGTTGATTTGCAGGGACCCAAAATAAGAATAGGAGAATTGGAAAGTCCGGAAATTGAAATTATGAGTGGCGAAAGTATTGACATCACAACAAAATCCGTCAAAGGAAATAAGAATTTAATATCAACATCCTACAAAGAACTAACCGCAGACGCACGAATTGGAGACCCTATTTTAATAGATGACGGACTTATCAGGCTTAGGATTAACAACATCAAAAAAGAGAAAGTAACATGTACAATTGAAAACGGCGGCACATTAAAACCGAGAAAAGGAATGAACCTTCCCGGGATGAAATTATCCACTCCTTCAGTAACCGAGAAAGATTACGAAAACCTTGAATTCGCCTTGAAACACAGAGTTGATTATGTCGCTTTGTCATTCGTACGCACTGCGAATGATATCACGATCTTGCGAAACTGGATGAAACAAAGAAATTATGATAAACCTATTATTGCTAAAATAGAAAAAAGAGAAGGTGTTGAGAACTTTGACGAAATTTTGAAATACGCTGATGGTATTATGGTAGCACGCGGGGATTTGGGTGTAGAACTTTCTCCTCAAGACGTACCATCCATACAAAAAGAAATCATAAACAAATGTAATTCTGTGGGAAAATTAGTTATAACTGCTACACAAATGCTTGAAACAATGATTTATAATCCGGTACCGACCCGTGCAGAAGCTTCAGATGTAGCTAATGCCGTTTGGGACGGCAGCGATGTAGTAATGTTAAGCGCTGAAACATCTGTTGGGAAACACCCCTTAACAACCGTTAAAACTATGCACGACATAATCAAGGATGCAGAAAATCATCCATCGCACATGCATCCAATAGAATTTGAAGTTCCAACAGCAATTGAAGAAAACCTTTTCGATTCAGTTGGTAGAGCAGTTACAACTATTAGTGAGCGGGTTAATGCTTCCGCAATTGTTGTTTTTACTTTAAAAGGAAGAACAGCAAAAAACATGGCAAAATACCGTCCGGATTCAAAAATAATTGCTTTCTCAAATAGTTTTGACGTAATGAATAATTTATGTTTAAGATGGGGAGTAACTTCCATTTATCTCAATGAAATAGACAAAGAACATATGAGAATAGATACGGCTAAGGAATCAATTCTGGAATCGGGTTACGTAAAAGGAGGAGACATAGTAATATTTGCTGCAGGTGCTCCATACTCCGAAAAAAGTCGTGTAAACTGGTTAAGGTTTGAAGTGATTTAAACTTAAAATACATTCCTATTTTATAGTGTACTCCAAATACTGGACAAAATATAGAACTCATCTTTACTCTGTCAAAAGAGGTGAGTAATATCACAAGTAAAATTCTTACCGTATAATTACT